>CAZBWD010000058.1:0-9850 GCA_964495585.1 uncultured Thermotogae bacterium | reverse complement strand
GTCGGTTCTAGCCGCAGTCCGGCATGGCGCTTACTTACGCAAGCAAGTACTAGTCCGACGTCCGGCCTGAGCCGGCGCCCGGACAGATCGAGCGGTACGGACAGTACGCGCAGGCGAAGTACGTCGGTTCGGCCGGGAAACGCCGGGCGCGGATCCCGGTCGCGGCGGTCCTGATGTCCCCCCGGGCGCGCTCGAGGAGCGCCTCGTCCGGGGCGACCCGTCCGACGAGCAGCTTTGGGGTCAGGAACCGCAGCTCGAGGCTCACCGGCAGCGCATCGAACAGGTGCTCGAAGGCCAGGGCGTAGATCGCCAGCTGGCGGCTGGTCTTTGCCGTCTTCTGCGCCTGCGCCTCGTCGACCACCTGGGAGGTCTTGTAGTCGATGATCGCGCCCTGTCCGTCGACGAGGTCGATCCGGTCGAAGATCCCGACCACACGGTCCGGCCCTTCGGTAAAGGAGAAGTGCTGCTCGATGTAGGTCGGCACGGTCTCCTCGGTTTGCGCGTGGGTGTAGAACGCCTCCAGCGCCTCCAACCCCTCCTGAAAGCGAAGCTCCTCGTGCCGGCGCGTCAGGAACCCCTCGCTCTGCCAGGCCCGGCGGAACACCTCCTTGAGCGCCGGCAGGGAGAGCGGCTCTCCGGCGTGCCGCGCCACGTTGTACGCCCTGATCGCCTGGTGGATCGCGCTGCCGTAGACCACGGTGTGGTGCTCGCGGATCGGGACCTTGAGCACGTGGATGTAGCGGTACTTCATCGGACAGGTCAGGTAGTCGTCGACCCGCCGGTGGCTGAGCTCGAGCGGTTCGTCTCCCCGCGGAACGAGGACGAGCTCCTCCTCCTGCTTCGCCGGCCCGGCCTTCCCGTAGCGGGTGATCGCCGACAGCGGCGCCTCCTTGACGGTCTTGAGCTTCGCCGCCGGCAGGTCGAGTGCCTCGGAGACGAACAGGCTGGGCTTTCGCGGCCGCTTGCCCCCGTAGTCCTTGGCGCTCGTCAGGTAGAGCTCCTCCTTGGCGCGGGTCATTCCGACGTAGAACAGCCGGCGTTCCTCCTCGCGGTGGAAGTCGGCACCGGAGACGAGGAGGTCCTTCACCAGCCGATCGGGGAGCGGGATCGGATCGCTGCGATGGGCGGAGGGAAACCGTCCGGAGACCAGCCCGACGAGAAACACGATCGGGAACTCCAACCCCTTGGCCTGGTGAATGGTGAGGACGTTCACCGCATCGGTGTCCCAGTCCGCCTCCCCCGCGGGCGGGTTGTCCCCGGCCTCGATCAACGCATCGAGGTAGTCGACGAACCACGGCACGCGGTCGTACCTCGCCACCTGCGCGAAGCGCTCGACAATCGAGAAGAACCGTGCCAGGTTCTGCACCCGCCGGACATCCTCCGGCTGCCCCGAGTTGGAGAGCCGCTCGATCGTCCCGGTCCGTTCGGTCAGGTACCGGTAGAGGACCTCCCCGGTCCGCTCGCGGGTCGAAAGCGGCAGGATCGCGGCGAGGTCCTCCGACAGCCGGACCATCGCCCCCCTCCCTTCCTCCGAGATGCCGAGCGTCCCCGGCGCATGGCCGACCATCCGGAAGACCTCGAACAGGCTCCGATTCCTCCGGCGGGCGTACCCCGTGGCCACGGTGAGGTCCTCGGGCGGGACCCCGTACAGGAAGGAGGAGGCCAGGCAGTGGAAGGACAGGTTGTCATGCGGCTCGGTGAGCACCCGCAGGAAGGCGATCGCGGTCCGGATCTCGTCCTGGTCGTACAGCCCGCGGCTGCCGGAGAAGTGCCAGGGGATGTGGAGGAGGTTGAGCGCGTGCAGGAACGGGTCCGCTTGCGCGTTGCTGCGTACGAGAATCGCGAACTCCCGGTGGGCCCGCCCCTCGTCCTTGACCCGCCGGGCGATCGTCTCGGCGACGAAGTCGCACTCCCCGTCGATCGTCTCGAAGTGGCGCTGATGGACCGGGCGGCCCTCCCCGGCGACGGCGTGCAGCCGCTTCACGATCCCCGAGCGGACCTCCAGGCGGTTCGGGTTGTTTTGCTGGATCAACCGGTAGGCCGCATCGAGGACCCGCTGCGTCGAGCGGTAGTTCTCCCCGAGAAACACGAGCCGCGCCTGCGGGTAGCGCTCCTGGAAGTTCAGGATGTTGCTGATCGCCGCACCGCGGAACTTGTAGATCGACTGGTCGTCGTCCCCGCAGACCGTGAGGTTCCCCTCACCGGAGAGAAGGTTCAAAAGCTCGAACTGCGCGTAGTTCGTGTCCTGGAACTCATCGACGAGGAGATAGGAGAACCGCTCCTGGTAGCGGCGCCGCACGGTCGGGTGTTCACGCAGAAGCCGCAGCGCCAGGCTGATGAGGTCGCCGAAGTCGACGTACCCCTGCTCGGCGAGCAGGCGTTGGTACGCCTCGTAGGTCCGTGCGAGCTCGGACTGATCGGCGAGCTCCTCGGCGAGCCGCCGCGCCGTCTCCTCGTCCCCGGCCTGCTCCACTGCCGTGGAGAGCCGCTCCGTGTAGGCGAGGTACTCCTGCGGCGTGACGTCCTCGTCCTTCGCCCGCGAGAAGAGGGTGAGAATCGCCTGCAGGTGCTTCATCGGGTTTCCGAGCGGCCGGAACCGCACAAGCGGCAGGTCGAAGAGGTGCTCCTTCAGGAAGATCACCTGCTCGGCCTGCGTGAGGATGCGGAAGTCGGGGG
Organism: uncultured Thermotogae bacterium; assembly: GCA_964495585.1. Lineage (GTDB taxonomy): Bacteria > Bipolaricaulota > Bipolaricaulia > UBA7950 > UBA9294 > CAZBWD01. The sequence goes on along the minus strand of CAZBWD010000058.1, from coordinate 7,174 downwards.
TCAGCCCCAACAAGACCGCGTTCTCCCGCAGGATCGAATCGCAGAACGAGTGAAACGTCCCGATGCGGGCCTCGATGTACCCGTAGGGGACCAGAAGGTCCACCCGCTCCTCCATCTGCGCGGCGGCGCGCTCGGTGAAGGTCAAGGCGAGGATCTCCGAGGGCTGCGCGAGCTTCTGCGCGATCAGCCAAGCGATCCGCCGCGTGATCACGGTCGTCTTCCCGGTCCCCACCCCCGCGATCACGAGGAGCGGTCCGGCGCCGTGGGTCACGGCGGTGCGCTGTTCGTCGTTCAGGTCGGAAAGAAGGTCGCTGCTCATGCCGATCCTCAGAGTATAAGAGAGCCTACGGCTTTGAACAATCCACGCTCGGGGCTCGCGCGGAAGCGCGGAGCGGCGTCGGGAGACTCGGTCGAGCGATCGGAGTATCATGGAGGCGATGCAGGACGAACGGTGCCGCTGGCCAGGCGCTCGCGGGGGACCTGAACCACGGCATATCCTGGGGAGGTGCGATCGATGATCGACCGCTACGCGCTCTCGCCGATGCGGGAGCTGTGGACGCTTGCGGCGCAGTACGACCGCTGGCTCGAGGTCGAGCTCGCGGCGCTCGACGCGATGGAGGCGCTCGGTGAGGTCCCGACCGGCACGTCCACCGACGTGAGAAAGCGGGTGCGCGTCGATCTGCCGCGGATCGAGGCCGCCGAGGCTACGAGCCGCCACGACCTGCTCGCGTTCCTGCGCACCCTCGAGGACCAAGCCGGAGAGCCGGGGCGGTTCCTGCACCAGGGGCTCACCTCCTCGGACGTCAAGGACACGGCCCTGTCGCTTCAGATGCGCGACGGGCTCGACCTGCTCCTCAGCGAGGCGGACGCGCTGCGCGCCGTGCTGTCCGCGCAGGCCCAGACCCACCAGGACCTCGTCATGGTTGGCCGCACGCACGGGATGCACGCCGAGCCGACGACCCTCGGCCTCAAGTTCCTGGGTTGGGTGCAGCGGCTCGACCGGGACCGCGCCCGTCTTACGCAGGCCAGGGACGCGATCGCGGTGGGCAAACTCTCCGGCCCGGTGGGCACCTACTCCCAGGTCTCCCCGCAGGTCGAGGCGCTGGTCTCTTCCCGGCTCGGGCTGCGGCCGGCGCTCGTCCCGAGCCAGATCCTCGCCCGCGACCGGCACGCGCAGGTGCTCGCGGCGATCGCCATCGCCGGGGGGACGCTCGAACAGATCGCCCTCGAGGTCCGCCACCTCTCGCGGACCGAGGTCGGAGAGCTCGAGGAGCCGGCCCCCGAAGGGTCGTCGTCGATGCCCCACAAGCGCAATCCGATCACCTCGGAGCGGATCTGCGGCCTTTCGCGGATCCTGCGCGCGGACCTGCAGGCCGCCCTGGAGGACCTCGCGCTGTGGCACGAGCGCGACATGTCCCACTCCTCGGTCGAGCGCGTGATCCTCCCCGATAGCTTCCTCCTTCTGCACTACCTGCTCGTCAAGACCCGCGGGCTCGTCGCCGGCCTGGTGGTCCAACCTGAGCGGATCGCGCAGAACCTCGCCCTCACGAAGGGGATGATCCACTCCCAGGCGATCCTCGTCGCGCTCATCAAGGAGGGCATGCCGCGGGCCCAGGCTCACGAGGCGATCCAGGCAGCGTCGCGCCGCACCGCCTCATCGGGAACCGACCTCCTGACCGCCCTACGGGAGGATCCTGCCGTGGCGAAGGCCCTGCCCGAGACGCTCGACGAAGAGGGCCTCCTCGACCGCCTGCGCGAGACGAGCCGCCGGCTGATCGCGCAGGGCGGATCGATCCAGGCCGTTTAGGCCGGGAAGACGAGGGTATCGCCTGCGTCGAACCCGACGGTCACCTCGGCACCGGCGCGAAACGCCCCGGACCGCCCCTCAGGGATCCGAACCCGCAGGCGGCCCAGCTTGGTGCGAAGCTCGAGCAGGCTCACCGCCCCGTGGTAGACCACCGCCTCGACCGTCCCGGGAAACCGGTTCTCCGCCGCGCCGTCGAGATGCAGCGCCTCCAAACGGAGGAAGACGAGGACGCGGTCCCCGATTCGAGCCTCGGTGCCCGAGACGCGGACGGTCTCCTCCCCCACCCGGACGAGAAGCCGGGATCCGCTGCGGCCGGTCGCCGTCCCCTCGAGGCGGTTCGTGGGGCCGACGAACCCCGCGACAAACGGGGTGTTCGGGGTGCGGTAGACCTCCTGCGGCGTGCCGATCTGCTCGACCCGGCCGTCGGTCATCACGCCGACCCGATCGGAGAGCGCGAGCGCCTCCTCCTGATCGTGCGTGACATAGAGCGTGGACAGCCCGACCTCCTGCTGGATCCGGCGGATCTCCGCGCGCAGCGCCTCCCGGAGCTTCGCATCGAGGGCGGAGAGCGGCTCGTCGAGCAGGAGCAGCCCCGGGCGGGGGGCGAGCGCGCGCGCCAGGGCGACCCGTTGCTGCTGGCCAGAGGAGAGTTCGCCGGGCCGCCGCCGCTCGAACCCCTGCAGGCCGACGAGCGTGAGGAGCTCACCAACGCGGGCGGACGTGTCCACGCGCCGGTCGAAGCGCACGCCGTAGGCGACGTTCGCCGCCACGGTCATGTGCGGAAACAGGGCGTAGTTCTGGAAGACGAAGCCGATCCGCCGCCTCTCCGGAGGGATCGGAAGAAGGTCGCGGCCGTCGAGGGTGAGCCGCCCGGCGTCCGGACAGTCGAAGCCCGCGATCAGGCGCAGGGTCGTCGTCTTCCCGCAGCCGGACGGCCCGAGCAGGCTGAGGAACTCCCCCTGGTCGAGGTCGAAGCTGACGTCGCGCAGGGCGACGACCCGTCCGTACGACTTGCGCAGGCCGACGGCCGAGAGGGTCACCATCCGAAGCCTCCCTTCTCCCTCCCCAGCCGGTCGATGGCGAGGAAGGAGAGCCCGGTCACCGCGATGAGGACGACCGCCATCGCGCTCGCCGCGCCGAACTGCCGTGCGGAGAGCAGGCCGTAGACCGCGAGCGGGATCGTCGCCAGTCCGGGGCGCACGAGCATGATCGTCGCCGACATCTCTCCCATGCTGAGCGCAAAGGCGAAGACCGCGGCGACGAGGATCCCTCGCCCGAGCAGCGGGACTTCCACCTCGAGGAAGGCGCGCACCCGCGAGACCCCGAGCGACCGGGCCGCCTCGACGAGGGACGGATCCAGCCCTTCGAGGGCCGGACGCAGCGCGCGGACCACGAACGGGTAGATGAGGACGGCGTGCGCGAGGACGATCGCGGCGAGCGTCCCGGCCAGGCGCAGCGGCGGGCCGGCCAACCCTCGCAGGAGGGCGAACCCCACCGCCACCGAGGAGACGGCGAGCGGCGCCATCAGGAGCGCCTCCAGGACCCGCCGGCCGGGGACCCGGCTGCGGACCGAGAAGGCAGCGACGATCGTCCCCACCGGGAGCGCGATCAGGGTCGCGCCGCTACCGACGATCAGGCTGTTCACCACCGTGCGCAGCGGGGAGGATCCCAAAAACGGGCTGTAGGAAAGCGAGACGAGCTCCGCGTAGTTGCCCAGGGTGAACCCGGCACTTCCCCGCAGCGAGTCGACGAGGATCGAGACGAGCGGCCCGAGGAAGAGGACACCAGCGAACAGGACATACAAGACGAGAAGCGCCTTGCCCGGGCTCACCCGACGGGAGAAGAACGGTACCGGACGCGCCACCCGCTCGCTCCGCGTTCGCACCGCCGTCCGGTCCTCGGCCAGCAGGTACAGGTAGGCGAGGCCGAGCGAGAGGACCGTCTCCACGAGGATGAGCGCCGAGCCGAGCCGGTAGTCGAGCAGGGTGCGGGTCAGCGTGTAGATGCCGACCTCGATCGTCGCATACCGCGCTCCGCCCAAGGACAGGACGATCGGGAAGGAGAGAAAGGTGAAGATGAACACCAGGGCCGCGCTCGACAGGAGCGCCGGCGCGAGCCGTGGCAGCGTGATCCCGAAAAACCGCCGGAGCTTGCCCGCCCCCAGGGTGATCGCCGCCTCGTCGATCGCGGGGTCGAGCCCCTCCCAGGCGGCGTTCACGATCCGCGTGACGATCGGGGCGTTGTAGAACGCGTGCGCGAGCACGATCCCCGACAGCGAGTACAGAAGCCGCAGCGGCGGGGTTCCCAGGTGAAAGGCGCTCATCAGGAAACGGTTCAGGTGGCCGTTGTTCCCGAAGAAGAGGATGAACCCCAGCGCCACGGTGATCGCCGGCAGGACGAACGGCACCACCGTGAGCGAGCGGATCGCCCGGCGTCCGGGGAACGTGTAGCGGGTCAGGAGGTACGCGCCGGGAAGCCCGATCGCGAGGCTCAACAGCGTGCTCGCCGCCGCCTGCTCGACCGTGAAGCCGATCATGTGGCGGTAGTACGGATCGCCGAGGATCCCGTTCACCCACGAGAGGCTCAGCCGCCCCGCCTCGGTCAGCCCGCTCTTGAGGACCAGGGCGAGCGGCTCGTAGAAGACGAGCGCCAGGAACCCGAGCGGCAGGGCGAGCAGGAGCGCGCCGGACCGTCTCACGGTGCGGTGATCGCCCGCTCCCAGTCCGCGAGCCAGGTGGCCATCTTCTCGGCCACGAGCGAGAGCGGCAGGGACATGGGATGCGGCGGATCGACAGTGTATTCCTGGTACGCTGCAGGCAGCGATGCCGTCTGATTGGCGGGGAGCATCGCCTCGGTCGTCGGCAGGAGCTCCTGGATCTCCTTGGAGAGCAACAGGTTGACGAATGCCTCGGCGAGCTGCGGGTGCGGGGAGTCCTTCACGACGCCCACCCCGTACACGGTCCGATACCCCTCCCCGCCCGGGGCGAACGCACGGTAGCGCAGCGGGTCGCCGGACGCCGCCTCATAGGCGGTGTCCGTGGAGTAGCTGACCATGATCGGCGCCTCGCCGTGGGTGAGCAGGGACCAGGCCTCGCTCCAGCCCTGCGTGATGACGAGCAGGTTCGGGGAAAGCTTTCGCCAGAACTGAAGGTACCCGTCCTCGCCGAAGTGGGCGATCGTCCACAGAAGGAACGAGAAGCCGGTCGACGAGGTGCGGGGATCCTCGCAGATGATCTTCCCCTTGTAGGCCGGATCGGTGCGCGCCCCCAGGCTCTGAGGAAGCTCGCTCTCCTTCAGCGCCTGCGAGTCGTAGGTCAACGTGATGTAGCCGTATTCGTAGGGCACGAGCGCCCCGGAGGGGTCGAGCTGCAACGCCTGCGGGACCAGGGCGAGGTTCGGGACGCCCTTCTGGGTGAGCGGCATGAACAGGTCATAGGTCTGGATCCGCGGCACCTCGTTCATCTCCGCCATGAACACGTCGGCCGGCGTTCCCCCGGCCTGCCGCTCGGCCACGAGGCGCGACAGGGTCGCCTTGGCGCCTCCGGCCGTGACGAACTCCACATCGCAGTTGTAACGCGCCTCGAACTCCTTCTGAATCGTCTTTGCCGGACCCCACGACACGAAGCTGTCGTAGGTGTAGACCACCAGCTTCTCGCTTCCCGCCGCCAGAACCCCGACCGCAACGACCACCGCCAGGGCGAGGATCACCATGCTCGTTCTCATCGCTCTCATCTCCTTTTTCAGTGTTCGTAGCCTCGATCGGGGAGCTCTCGCCCGTCGAGGAGGACCGCCTCCTGGGTGACCCGGCCGATCACCGTGATCGGCACGCCGCCGATCGCAGCCAAGGCAGACTCGGACAGCGTGAAGAGGAGTTCGTAGTCCTCCCCGCCGAAGAGGACCGCCTCCCGCTGCTCGTCCGCGGGCAAGGCCTCCGCCAGGTCGGGGAGGACCGGCAGGCGGGCCGAGTCGACCGCACAGCCGACCTTGCTCTCCCCAGCGAGCAGGTGAAGCGAGTGCGCGAGCCCATCCGAGAGGTCGATCAGGCTCGTGGCGAACGGGGCGAGCCGCCGTCCCCATGCGATGCGGGGAGGAAAGCAGAACAGGTCGTTTCCCTCCGCGGCCCGGCCCGCGGCGAACCGGGCGAGCGCGGCTTCCGTGCGCCCGAGCGCCCCGGTCACGCAGACCAGATCCCCGATGCACGCCCCGGCCCGCCAGACCGGGGAGCGGGCCTCCCCGACCGCCGAGCTCACGAGGGTCAGCTCGCTGTGCCGATCGACGTCCCCTCCCACAAGCGAAGCACCGACGCTCCGACAGCAGGAGACCGCACCCTCCGTCACGCCGCGAACCAGCACCTCATCAAGCTGCGGGTCGCCGAGCGCGAGCAGGACCGCGAGCGGCGAGGCGCCCATCGCTGCCAGATCGGAGAGGGAGACCGCCGCGCTGCGCCAGCCGATCGTGTACGGGGTGGCCGCCTGCGGGAAGTCGGTCGTGCGGTGGAGCATGTCGGTCGTGAGGATGAGATGAGTCCCGCGAAACGGGATGACGGCCGCGTCGTCTCCCGCTTCACTGACCTGCTCACGAATGAGCCGCAGAACCTCTGTCTCTCGCATGGCGTCCAACCCACCGATCGGTTTGCGCCGCGAGGGAAACTTAAGTGCATCCCTGCGCTGGCATTACCCAGATCAGGTTCCTAGGGTCGAGGTGAACCCTCCTCTCAGCCCAATCACTTGAGCTCCCCTGATACGGCAACTATACACCGCACCCGGCCGATAAATCAAGAAGAAGGGGCCCGTTTTCGGACCCCGGCAATGCCCGCGTTCCGCCTCCTTCAGGCGGGGATGAACTCGGTGGTCTCGTCGACCCGCGCGACGGCCTCCGCCATCAGCACCGCGGCGTTCTCCAGATCGCCGAGGTGCACCACCTCGCAGGGGGAGTGCATGTACCGGTTGGGGACGGAGATCAGGCCGGTCGCCACGCCGGCGCGGTTGAGCTGGATCGCGTTGGCATCGGTTCCGGTGCCGCGCGCCGCCCCCTCCACCTGGTAGGGGATCTTCTTCTCTTCCGCCGTCTTTACGAGCAGCGAGAAGACCTTGGGGTTGATGTTCGGCCCACGCGTGATGACCGGCCCCTTGCCCATCGTGATCTCACCGACCCGCTTCTTCTCCTCGCCCATCCCCGGGGTGTCCGTGGCAAACCCCACATCGACGGCGATGCCCACCTGGGGATCGATCCCAAAGGCGCTCGTCCTCGCGCCGCGCAGTCCGATCTCCTCCTGCACCGTGGCCCCCGCGTAGATCGCGGCCCGCGGTTCCATCGACCCCAGGAGCCTCGCCGCCGCGAGCCCGACGACCCCCCCCCCGCGATCAT
>CAZBWD010000057.1:0-9873 GCA_964495585.1 uncultured Thermotogae bacterium | reverse complement strand
CCAACTCGTCGCGCAGCTCCTGGATCTCCTGACGCCCCTCGAGGAGCCTCTCCTTCTTCAGCTGCTCCGCCTCTTCCTGCGCCACGGTGAGCAGCTCCTGCACGTGTTTCGTCCGGGGGATCCGGCCGATCAAGTAGCCGAGGGCTACAGCAGCCACAAGGCTGACCCCAAGCCCGATATACCCTATGTATTGCACGATTCCTTCACTCCCCTTCGATCACCCGCACCTCCCATTATACCCGCTTGCCTCCCTCCACATGCAGAGCAGCAGGCAGGAAGAGGAGGCTGAACAGGAGGGTGAACCCCAGGCCGAGAAGGGCGGAAACCCCGAGGATACGCAGCCCCGGGGTCCGTGCGAACAGGAGGCTGGCAAAGACGAGCATCGTCGTCAGGGAGGTGACGATCACCGCCACCGCCGTCTTCTGGTTGCCGCGCTCGAGGGCGCCCTGCGGGTCGTTCTCCCGTTCCTCCCTGTACCGGTGCAGGATGTGGATCCCGTTGTCCACCCCCACACCGATCAGAAGCGGCGAGATCGTGATGTTGATGAAGTTGAAATCGATCTGGAGAAGCCGCATCCCACCGAGCATCCAGATGTACCCCAGGATCAGCGGGGAGGCCGCAAGGACCGTACGCACCCACCCACCCAGGCTGCGCCACATCGTCACAGCGATCAGGAAGATGGCCAAGAAAGTCGAGACGAGGAAATCCCGTTTCATGTACATCTCGAGCTGCTTGGCGACCAATGGCATGCCGAAGTAGTGGTTGGAGAAGGAGGCCGCAAACGTGTCGAACTTCTGGAGGTTGTCCCCGGTGTAGATCGCCGGGGAGACCCACGCTCGGACGATGTAGTCCCCGTTCGGAGCGATATACCGCGCCGTGATCCCCTCGGGCAGCCCCTTCAAGATATCGCGCAGAAGCGTCTCCACCGACGGGAGATCACGGACCTGTGCCAGGTCCTGGTCGAAGGTCGTCAGGGCATCCCGCAGGGCCACGATCCGTGCCTGCGCCTGCGTCACGTCGAGCGAGCGCAGATGCTCCTGCACCGTGAGCAACTCCTGCTGGATCTTAGTTGCCAGGAGGGTGATATCGACCTCCCCGTTGAGCGCCGCAGCGTACTGCAGGAAACCGAACTGCGTGAGGAGCGTGCGGATCTGCGCCTGTGCCGAGGCGCGGTCGGCGAGACTCTTGTCCAGCAGGTCAAGCTGGGCGATGTAGGCGGGGATGTCGAGGCTGTTCAAGACCTTCTGCTGCTCGGAGAGGTTCACCGGCAAGAGCTGAAGCGCCGAGTCGACCTGGGTGACCAGGGAGTTCGACTTCAGCTTGGACACGACCGTCGACAGCGCCTGCTCGTTGGGCGCGAAGAAGACGAACGAGTCGCCGATCGCCGCGCTCGACTCGCCGAAGTGCGCCTGGATGTCCGCGAGGACATCCTGACTCTTCACGTGAGGGACCATGTCGTTGCTCGCGAAGATGAACCGAGTCTGCGCCGCCTGGAAGAGGATGAAGAAGGTCAGGATGAGGATGATGACGAAGATCGCCCGCCCCTTGGAGGTGACCGCGTGGAAGTAGCGCGCCAAGTGGGGCGTGTAGTTGATCGCCCCCTCACGGTGGCGGACCCGGAAAACGAAGTGCAGGAGCGTCAAGAGAGACGGTAAGAGGACAAGCGTCACGGCAAAGGCGATGAGGACCCCCATGCTCGTGATCACCCCCATCTCGAACAGGGCGCGGGAGTGCGAGAACAGAAGCCCCAGGAAGACGAGTGCCGTCGTGACCGCGGCGACAAACGACGCATCCCCCTTGCGCAGAATCGAGATGTACAGCGCCCGGTTGAGCGAGACCCCTTTGCGCCGCTCCTCCGAGTAGCGGGAGATCAGGTGGATCGCGTAGTCGATCCCCAGGCCGAGGACGAGCGCCGGCAGGAAGGTCGTGAGGAGGTTGAATCCCCCCACGGCGAGCTTCGCCCACCCCATCGTCAGCACCACGCTCACGAGCAATGGGACGAGCGCGATCAGGCTGTAGGAGATCGACCCGAAGGCGAGGAAGAAGATGACGAGCACGCCGATCGACGAGATGATCGTCGTGCGCTCCATGTCGTTGTTGATCACCGTGTTCGTCTCGGCGTTGTACGCGTAGGTCCCCGTGATGCCCACCGTCACGCCGAGGGACGCCAGGTCGACCCCAGACAGGTCGCTTCTGAGCGTCTTCATCACGGCGGTGCAGTAAGAAACCCCTCGTTCCGAGGGGTAGACCGGCTGCACCGTCATCAGGAGCTGCGTGCCGTCCGGCGAGAGATACGGCTGCGGTGTCCGCGTCACCTCCGACTTGCTCGGCGCGAAGATCCGGGTGAGGTCCTGCACCGCCGAGGTCACCGCCGGCAGGCTGCCGATCCCGTCGATCGCCCCGAGCACCGCCTGGTTCAGGCCGCTGACTCCCTGGAGTTGGCTCTCGATGGACGACGTCGCCGCCGTGCCGGCGCCGAGCCCCCCGTTCGCAAGCGCCCGGTCGAACGTCTGGCTCACCTGCTGGTAGGCGTTCGTGAGATCGACCTTCGGCAGCGAGGACGCCTCGCCGCTGACAATCGACCGCTGCGCCAGCGCGATGCTGCCCTCGATCCGGCTGAGTTCCTCCTTATTGAGCCGGTAGAGAACGAGGTACTGGTCGGGGATCTGGGGGGCCGGCTCCTGAAGGTAGGTCACCGAGCTGAACCCCGAGTCGGCCTTGAGGGGCCCCGAGATCGCCTTGGCCGCGGCCAAGAGCCGCTCTTGGCGCTGCACGCTCGACAGGCTGTCGGGATGCTGTAGCGTGACCAAGAGCGCCAGGTAGTCGGTCTGCAGGAGGGTCTCCTCGGTGTGCCGGTACTCGTCGACGAGCGGGTCGTTGCGCGGGAGCAGGGCGAGGAAGGAGCTGCGGATCGGGATGTTGCGGACGTAGTAGCCGGTCGCACCGGTGATGACCAGGACAACGATGAGGACGAGCCACGCGTGGTATCGGCTGATCCGGAATATCCGGCGGAAGACGCGCTCCTTGATCGGTCTCATGGGTGAACTCCGCGGCCGGTCAGGCAGCCGCCTCGCTGGGGCTCGTCACTTCAACGTCGTAGCCGATCAGCTTCGCGGTCAGGCGAACGTTCTGTCCCCCTTTGCCGATCGCCAGGGAGAGCTCGTCATCGGGGACGATCACCCGTGCGGATCGCGCCTTCTCGTCGAGCTCCACCGAGATCACCGACGCCGGCTCGATACTGTTGCGCAGAAGCCGCCCCAGGTCATCGTCCCAGCGGATGAGATCGATCTTCTCGCCGGACAGCTCGCGCGTGACGACGCGGACCCGCGCCCCACCAGCCCCGACGCAGGTCCCGATCGGATCGACGTTCGGATCGAGCGATTCGACGGCGACCTTCGTCCGTCGGCCCGGCTCGCGGGCGATCCGCCGGACGACGAGGGTCCCCTCCTCGATCTCCGGAACCTCGAGGCGCAAGAGCTGATGAACGAACTCCGGATGGGCGCGGGACAGGAGGATGCGCGGATCCCCCTGGGTCTGCTCCACGCTCACGAGGTAGGCGCGCAGCCGCTCGCCGGCGTGATAGCGCTCTCCAGGGATCCGCTCCGCGTTCGGGAGGATCGCCTCGGCCTCGCCGAGGTTCACCCAGACGTCCTTGCCCTCGAAACGGTGGATCGAACCGCTCAGGATCTCCCCCACACGGTTCTTATAAAGCTCATACACGATCTGACGACGCTTCTGGGTGAGCGCCTGGCGGATTGTCTCCTCCGCCTTGCGGGTGGCGATCCGACCGAACTTCCCGAGATCGATCCGTTTTCCGTTGATGAAGATGTCGCCCGAACGCTGGTCGATCCCCACTTTGACCTCCGCGTCGGTGCGGTACTCCTCCTGGTAGGCCGCGGCGAGCCCTTGCCGGATTGCGGCATAGACGTCCTCGCGAGGGATGCCTTTCTCCTTGGCCATCTCCTCCAGGGCTTCAATAAATTCTATGTTCATCCTGCATCAGACCCGCTTGGGGGGTCACACTCCTTGGGTGAGGAGTCAAAAGAGAATCTCGGCGGGTCCCCATCGGCGACCCCGCCCTCGATCCTCCTTCTGTTCCTCGACAGGATCCTCGCATTATACTGCACCCCGACATGACCGGACAAACACCTATTCCACACGATGCGAGGACCTATGCCTTCACGGTGGCCACCCCGGCGGACCGCCTGGACCGGTTTCTCGCGCAGCAGGTCGACGAGGTCTCACGCAGTGAGATAAAGCGTGCCATCCATGCCGGACATGCGATCGTGAACGGTCGCCCTCAAACGACCCCCGCGGCGCGGCTCTCGCCCGGGGACGAGGTCGTCCTCCACCTCCCGCAGGTGCGGCTGCTCACCCCGGCGCCCGTGGAGCTCGAGATCCTGCATGAGGACGAGGCGCTCCTCGTGGTCGACAAGCCGGCTGGACTGGTCGTCCATCCGGGAGCGGGGACGACCCGTCCGACCCTCGTGGAGGGGCTGCTCGTCGACCGGTCTCTGCCCGTGGGGGACGACCCGGCACGCCCGGGGATCGTCCACCGCCTGGACAAGGACACAAGCGGTCTCCTCTTGATCGCAAAGACGAAGCAGGCGCTCGCCGCGCTGAAAGGCCAGTTCGTGTCCCGCGAGGTCGCCAAGATCTACCTGGCGCAGGTCAGCGGGCGGATCGGGGAGGCGGAAGGACTGATCGATGCCCCGGTCGGCAGGGATCCGGCGCGACCACGCCGGATGGCGGTCCAGCCCCGCGGCCGGGCCGCTCAGACCGAATTTACGGTGCTCGAGCGCAGCGAGGCGTGGAGCCTCCTCTGCGTGCATCCGCTCACCGGCCGCACACACCAGATCCGCGTTCATCTCCACTACATCGGGCATCCGATCCTCGGGGACCCCCTCTACCGCGGCGGCAAGGCGGACCGGCTGATGCTCCACGCCTGGCGGCTCTCCTTCACCCACCCGGCGACCGACCGTCCGGTCCGCTTCGAGTGCCCGGTGCCCCAGGAGTTCCCGGCGTACCCATACGCCCGGATCCCCTGGCCCGAAGCGCCCCCACCAGGTAGTCGAGGGACGCCAGATACGCCGCCCCGATCGCCGCGTAGAGGAGGAGAAGCGCGCAGGGCAGCCTGAGGATCAGGAAGCCGACCGCGACGAAGGTCAGCGAAGCGGCCCCCTTGCCGAGCAGGCGCGCGCCCTGTACCCACCGCCAGTTGAGCCGCAGGAAGAGGGCGCCGGCGGCCAGGCCGGCTTGGGGAACGGCGAACAGGACGAGCGCGCCGAGCGGGATCTCACCCCGCACGGTTAGTACGCAGAACACCGACAGGTAGAGCGCTTTATCGACTGCCGGGTCGAGCACCTTACCGAGCGGACTCACCTCCTTGCGCCACCGCGCCGCCATCCCGTCAAGGATGTCCCCCAGGGAAACAAGGAGGAACAGGGCAAGCGCCGCCGCTCGCGCATCCAGGAGGAGCAGGACGATGATCCCGGGGATCAGCGCAGCGCGGCCGAGGGTGATCTTGTTCGCGAGCGACATGGTCCTGTGATCTTATTGAGATCAGGATCCGCACACAAGCGACCTTGAAGGGGTTTCGCTTCGGTCGGTATAATGCCGCACCCATCAAGGGAGAAAGCCGAAAGGAGGGTCGAGATGACGAAGCGAGTGCTCATCATGGGGGCGGCCGGCCGGGACTTCCACAACTTCAATGTCGCCTTTCGCGACAACGAGGACTACGAGGTCGTGGGGTTCACCGCGACGCAGATCCCGGACATCGAGGGCCGGGTCTACCCCTCCCAGCTTGCCGGACGGCTCTATCCGAACGGAATCCCCATCGAGCCCGAGGCCAAGCTCGAGCAGCTGATCCGCGAGAAGAACGTCGATCTCGTCGTCTTCGCCTACAGCGACGTCTCCAACCAGTATGTGATGGAGCGCTCGGCGATCGTCAACGCGGCCGGGGCGGACTTCATGCTCATGGGAACCGACTCCACGATGCTCGCCTCCAAGAAACCCGTCATCTCGATCACCGCCGGGCGGACCGGCTCGGGGAAGAGCCAGACGACTCGCAGGGTCTGCGACATCCTGAAGACGCACGGCAAGAAGCTCGCCGTCATCCGTCACCCGATGCCCTACGGCGACTTGGCGGAGCAGGAGTGGGAGCGGTTCGCGACCTACGAGGACCTCGACCGGTACAAGTGCACGATCGAGGAGCGCGAGGAGTACGAGCCGCACATCGACCGCGGGACGATCGTCTACGCCGGGGTCGACTACGAGGAGATCCTCCACCGCGCCGAGGCCGAGGCCGACATCGTCATCTGGGACGGCGGCAACAATGACTTCTCCTTCTACCGACCCGACTTCTCGATCGTCGTTGTCGACCCGCTGCGCGCCGGACACGAGCTGCTCTACTACCCGAGCGGCGTGAACATCCGCACCGCGGACGTGGTCATCATCAACAAGGTGGACAGCGCGTCCGCCGAGGACATCCGCTTCGTGCGGCGCAACGTGATGGACCTGAACCCCGAGGCCCAGATCATCGAGGCCGCCTCGCCGATCGAGGTCGACGACCCCTCCGTGATCCGCGACCGGCGGGTCCTCGTCATCGAGGACGGGCCGACGCTCACCCACGGCGGGATGAAGTACGGGGCAGGCACGATTGCCGCACAGCGGTTCGGCGCCTCGGAGATCATCGACCCCCGGCCGTACACCGTTGACTCGATCGCCGAGACCTACCGCCGCTACCCGAAGATCGGCGCCCTGCTCCCGGCGATGGGATACGGCCCGCGTCAGGTCGCCGATCTGCAGAAGACCGTGGACCGCGTCGAGTGCGACGGCGTCGTGATCGGCACCCCGATCGACCTGTCACGCCTGATCACGTTCAACGTGCCGGTGACGCGGACCCGCTACGAGCTGCAGGAGATCGGCCGGCCGACCCTGGAGACGGTTCTCCGAAAGTTCTACGCGACGACCTAGGCGCGCCCCTTCTAACTTGAGCGGGTTTGAAAAGTGAGCAGGGTCGCAAACAGTACCCCGAACACCCCTCCGACGCCCAGGCCGAAGGTGAGGTCGTGGAAGCCGGCGCCGATGGCCGTGCCGAGCGTAAGCCCGAGCGGGAGAAGGATCAGGTAGTGCCGCAGCCGGAAGCAGCGCCTAGCTGACACGCCCGCGCTCCAGGATCCCCAGGAACGCGTTCACCACCCGTGGATCGAACTGACCGCCCGCGTTCTTGCGCAGCTCCTCGCGGGCCTGTGCCTCGGACAGCGCGGCCCGGTACGGCCGCTCGCTCGTCATTGCGTCGTAGGCGTCGACCACGGCGACGATCCGCGCCTCGATCGGGATCCGATCCCCCTTGAGCCCCTTGGGATACCCGCTCCCGTCGTAGCGCTCGTGGTGCGCGCCGACCACCCTCGCCGCCTCGGAGAGGAACGCCTTGCCGCGCAGCATCTCCTCGCCGTAGAGCGGATGGCACTCCATCTGCGTGCGCTCCGCGCCGGTCAGCGGGCCGGCCTTGCTCAGGATCCCGTCGGGGACCTTCACTTTGCCGATATCGTGCAGGTAGGCGCTGTAGGAGACCGTGATCAGCTGGGGTTCCAAAAGGCCCAAACGCTCACCGATCAAGAAGGCCAATCGCTCGAGCCGGCTGCAGTGGCCGGCGGTCGATTCGTCCTTCTCCTCGACGGAGGTGGCGAGCTCCATCAGGTCCTGGATTTCGTCACGCATCAGGTGGAAGCTCGGCGGGGAGGCGAACATCAGGAGCTCGACGTCTTCTGTCACCCGGAAGTGGACCCGCTTCGGGAGGCCCCGGTGATAGAAGTAATCCCCCGGGCCTAGGGAGACTGCGTCATCCCCATCCTTCAAGAGAAGGCGGCCAGAGAGGAGGTAGATAAACTCGAACCCCTCCCACTCGCTGGCCGCATCCAGGTAGAACACCTTCTCCGCCGCGATCCGCTGGCGGGTGACCTCCAGCGCACCGTAGCGGGCAAGCAGCTCGAGCGTCGTCGAGGTCTTCCGCACGGTCTCCTGCGCGTCGTCACGGCGGCCGATCGTCAGTCCCTCGACCACACCCTCACCCCTTCTGAGTGCTCTGTTGACTAACTTCCGCCGACGTGGATCGGCGAGGAATCCGCCGTCACACCGCCGGAAAAGGTGAGACTCGGGGAGATCACGACGCTACTCCCTCCGACGTGCACCGGGCTCGCCGAGGCGCTCACGGCGACCACGGAGAAGAGCAGGGTCAGCACGAGAACAGCAATAACAAAAAGCTTTCCGATCTTCGTCATCGCTTCACCCTCCTTCCGGTCTAGAGTTGGTCGTACTCCGATTTTTCCTAATTCCTCCCCACCCTAGACACCGGCCCCTGTAGCGCTCCTCCTCCCCAACACTGCGAGACTTTAGACGATCCCCGCCGGTCCTGCAAGCCAAAAGCGAGGCGGATTGTGAGCGCAACGGCGGGGCGGTACAATGACGAAGTGCGTGCGGAGCACGCATCCGATACCGATGAGGAGGAATCCCTATGTCAACTCGTAAGATGATGACAATCGACGGGAACACGGCCGCGGCCCACGTCGCCTACGCGTTCAGCGACGTCGCCGCGATCTACCCGATCACCCCGAGCTCCCCGATGGGCGAGGTCGCCGACAGCTGGGCGGCGCACGGGAGGCTGAACCTCTTCGGTCAGCCGCTGCAGGTGACCGAGATGCAGTCGGAAGGTGGAGCCTCGGGCGCCGTGCATGGCGCGCTCGTCGCCGGCGCGTTGACGACGACGTTCACCGCGTCCCAGGGCCTCCTCCTCATGATCCCCAACATGTACAAGATCGCCAGCGAGCTCCTGCCGGGCGTGTTCCACGTCTCGGCCCGCTCGCTCGCCACGCACGCCCTCTCCATCTTCGGTGACCACTCCGACGTCATGGCGACCCGCCAGACCGGGTTCGCGCTTCTCGCCTCGGGATCGATCCAGGAGGTGCTCGACCTCGGGCTCGTCGCACACGTCGCCGCGCTCCGGACGAACGTGCCGTTCCTCCACTTCTTCGACGGCTTCCGCACCTCACACGAGATCCAGAAGGTGGAGGTGCTCGACTACGACGAGATGATGAAGCTCGCGCCGTGGGACGCGATCGAGACCTTCCGCAAGCGGGCAATGAACCCCGAGCACCCGCACCTGCGGGGCACCGCCCAGAACCCCGACATCTACTTCCAGGGCCGCGAGGCCTCGAACCGCTATTACGCCGCCGCGCCGCAGCTGATCGCGCAGGTCATGAAGGAGGTGAGCGACCTCACCGGGCGGACGTATCACCTCTTCGACTACGCCGGGGCGCCGGACGCGCAGCGCGTCATCGTCCTCATGGGGTCGGCCTGCGACGTCACCGAGGAGACGGTGAACTACCTGAACCGAAACGGGGAGAAGGCCGGCCTGCTCAAGGTGCGGCTCTACCGGCCGTGGTCGGCACAGGACTTCCTCAAGGCGCTGCCGAAGAGCGCAAAGCGGATTGCCGTGCTCGACCGGACCAAGGAGCCCGGCAGCCTCGGCGAGCCGCTCTACGAGGACGTCGCCACGACGCTCAAGGAGACGGGCCGCGATCTCGTCCTCGTCGGCGGCCGCTACGGCCTTGGCTCGAAGGACTTCACCCCGGCGATGGTCAAGGCCGTCTTCGACAACCTCGCCGCGGCAACCCCCAAGAACCACTTCACGGTCGGGATCACCGACGACGTCACCCACACCTCACTTCCGGTGGAAGAGGAGATCGACGCCACCCCCGAGGGGACGATCCAGTGCAAGTTCTGGGGGCTGGGCGCCGACGGGACCGTGGGCGCGAACAAGAACGTTTTTTTTATTGTTTGGGAGAACACCGAGATCTACTCCCAGGGCTACTT
>CAZBWD010000056.1:309-9900 GCA_964495585.1 uncultured Thermotogae bacterium | reverse complement strand
TTGAGGGCCACCGACCGGTGGAGTTGGGGATCATAGGCTTTCAGCACGACCCCCCCGTTCCCGTAGAAGGAGTGCATGCTCCCGATCGAGCGGGGATGATCCCACGAGAGGCGGTACTCCCCACCCTCACAGCAGATCCGCGGCACGGGGAGGAACGCGGCGAGCCCCTCCGAAACAGCGACCGGCCCTGATCCGGGACCGCCGCCGCCGTGCGGCGTGGAGAAGGTCTTGTGCAGGTTGAAGTGAAAGAGGTCCGCCCCCATGTCCCCGGGCCGCGCGCGACCGAGGAACGCGTTCAGGTTCGCTCCGTCGAAGTAGCAGAGGCCACCGGCGGCGTGGACGCGCGCGGTCACCTCGAGAATCCGTTCCTCGAATAGGCCCAGCGTGTTAGGGACCGTCAGCATGATCGCCGCCACCGAGCCGTCGAGCGCCGCGTCGAGCGCGTGAAGGTCGATCATCCCGTCTGGGCCGGAGGGGAGCTCGGTGACGGAGAAACCCGCGATCGCCGCCGAGGCAGGGTTTGTACCGTGTGCCGAGTCTGGAAGGAGGATCCGCGTCCGCGCCTCTTCCCCTCGGTCCTCGAAGTAGCGCTTGACGAGGAACATCCCCGTGAGCTCCCCATGGGCGCCGGCCGCGGGTTGAAGGGTGACCTCAGCCAGGCCGGCGATCCCCACGAGCAGAAGGGAGAACTCGTGAAGGAGCCTAAGCGTCCCCTGCACCCGCTTGGGGTCCTCGGTGGGGTGGGCCTGGGCGAATCCCGGAAGCCGCGCAAGGTCCTCGTTCAGCTTGGGATTGTACTTCATCGTGCAGCTGCCGAGCGGGTAGAAGCCGTTGTCCACCCCGTAGTTCAGCCGCGACAGCCGGGTGTAGTGCCGGACGAGATCCGGCTCGCTCAGGTTCGGGATCCGCAGCGGGGCCTGCCGCACAAGCCCTGGCGGAAGGAGGCTTGCGGCACCCTGCTGCGGCCCCTGCGTCGGCGGGAAGAGGCCGCCACCGCCCTCGCGCGCGGGGCAGTCGAAGAGCGTGGTCATCGCACCCCTCCCAAGAAGCCGACGAGCCGGTCGAGTTCCTCCGGGGTGCGCTTCTCCGTCACCGCGATCCGCAGCGCCCCATCGAGACCGAGGTCGGCGAGAACGGCGGGATCGTCGAGCAGGATCCCCTCCTCCCGGGCCCGGGAACGGATCGCCTGGGGGTCGCCGGACACACGAACCGTGAACTCATTGAAGAACGGCGCGGCAAAGGCGAGCTCGATCCCCGGCAGGGCGGACAGCCGATCGGCGAGGACGTGCGCCTTCTCCAGGTTCAACGTCGCCACCTCGCGCAGGCCGTCGGCCCCCAGGGACGCGAGGTACAGCGTCGCGGTGAGGGCACACAGCTGCGCGTTCGTGCAGATGTTCGAGGTCGCCCGCTCCCGCCGGATGTGCTGCTCGCGGGTCTGCGCCGCCATCACGTAACCCTCCCTGCCTTCCAGATCGACCGTGCGGCTGGTCAGCCGGCCGGGCATCTGGCGGAGGTACTCCTGCCGCGCCGCAAACAGACCGAGGAGCGGCCCGCCGAACGATGGAGCGAGGCCGAGCGGCTGGCCCTCCGCAGTGACGATGTCCGCCCCGAACGCGCCGGGCGGCTCCAGGACACCGAGGGCGATCGGGTAAGTCGCAACGATCAGCAGGCCGTCCGCGAGCGCCGCGCGGGCCGCAGCGAGATCCTCGATGACGCCGAACGCGTTGGGACTCTGGACGATGAGCCCGGAGGCCTCCGCAGGAAGCCCCCCGAGGTCACACCGGCCATCCGGCCCGTAGGGGACCTCGACGACCTCGATCCCAGCCGCCCAGCAGTAGGTGTCGAGGACACGGCGAAAGTGGGGAAAGAGCGAGCGGGCCACGCCGATCCGCGACCGCTTGCGCAGCCGGACCGCCATCAGGGCGGCCTCGGCAACGGCACTCCCGCCATCGTAGAGCGAGTCGTTGGCGACCTCCATCCCGGTCAGCTCGCAGATGAGCGTCTGGAACTCGAACATCGCTGTCAGCGTCCCCTGGCTCACCTCGGGCTGATACGGGGTGTAGGCGGTGTAGAACTCCGAGCGGGAAACGAGGTGGGCGATGACGCTCGGAATGTAGTGGTCGTAGATTCCGCCCCCGAGGAAGGAAGTCCCCTCCGTCACCTGGTTCTCGTCGGCGAGGGCCTCGATAGCAGCACGCACCTCCATCTCGCTCCGCGGCGGAAGGCCAAGCGGCCGGAAGCGATCGATGACCGCACGGGGGATGTCCGAGAAGAGCTCGTCGAGCGAACTCCGGCCGACCGCAGCGAGCATCGCGGCGCGATCGGCATCGCCATTCGGAATGTAGCGCATCGATTTCCTCTACGAGGTGATGAGCTTCTCGTAGCCGGCGGCATCGAGGAGGGTGCCGACCTCACCCGGAGCGCTCGTCTCGAGAACGACGAGCCACCCGCTGCCATGGGGATCCTTGTTCACGGTCTCCGGAGCGGCCTCGAGCGCGTCGTTCACCTCGACCACCTTTCCGGAGAGCGGGGCGTAGATGTCGCTCACGGCCTTGACCGACTCCACCGTCCCCAGGGTCTCTCCCTTCTTGACCTGCGTCCCCACCGCCGGCAGCTCAACGAAAACGACATCCCCGAGTTCGCTCTGGGCATGCTCGGTGATCCCCACCTTGGCCCGGGATCCTTCCAGGCAGACCCACTCGTGCTCCTTGGTGTAGCGGTACTTCTCGGGATACGGCATGATCCTTCCTCCTCAGGTGCCTGCGTCGGTTGCGTCGCGATTATACGGAGTCGGTCTGGGACGAGCAAAACTAGAACGGGGGTCCCTCTTCCTCGCGCGCTGTGGTCGTCGGATAGAAGCTCGCGTAGGCCTTGTGGAAGACGACGGGGACCTTGCCGAGCGGCCCGTTGCGCTGCTTGGCGACGATGATCTCGGCCTCACTGCCCGCTCCCTGCCCGCTCGCCGTCACGTCGGTCGGCTCGTCGTAGTAGTCCGCCCGATAGATGAAGGCGACGACATCCGCGTCCTGTTCGATCGCTCCGCTTTCCCGAAGGTCAGAGAGGCGCGGGTAGCGCTTCCCACGCTCCCGCTGTTCGACCGCCCGGTTGAGCTGTGAGATCGCGATGACGGGCACCTTCAGTTCGCGGGCGAGCTTCTTCAGCGAGCGGGTGATGTGGGCGATCTCCTGTTCACGCACGTCGGTGCGGATCGAGCCCTCGATCAACTGGAGGTAGTCGACGACGAGGAGGTCGAGGCCGTGCTGCGCGGCCATCCGCCGGGCCTTGGCCCGGATCTCGAGGATCGAGATTCCCGGCGTGTCGTCGATGATGATCGTCGAGCGCTGGAACTTGCTCGCCGCGTTCGCGATGTCCCGCCACTTCGCCGCGGGGACGTACCCGCCCCGCAACCGGTGCAGGCTCACCTTCGCCTCTCCGCACAGCAGGCGCTCAAGGAACTGTTCCTTGGTCATCTCCAGGGAGAAGACACCCACGTGGGCCTTCTCGCGGATCGCGGTGTGACGCACCAGAGCCAGGGCAAGGCTCGTCTTTCCGGTGCCCGGGCGGCCAGCCAGGACGATCAGATCGGACCGCTGGATGCCGGAGGTCATCTCGTCGAGCTGGGGGAATCCGGTGGCGTAGCCGGTGATCGTATGCCGATTCGGATCGCGGTGCAGCTCCTCGAGGGTATCGATGTGCTCGTAGAGGAACTGGTTGACGAGGACATAGTCGCCCGCCACGTTGCGGCGGGAGATGTCGAAGATCAGCGTCTCCGCCTTGTCGAGGGCCTCCGCGGTCGTGCTTGTCTCGTCGTAGCCGAGCTCTGCGATCCGGCCGCCGGACTCGATCAGAGCGCGAAGGACCGCCTTCTTGCGGATGATCTCCGCGTAGTACTCCAGGCTCGTCGTCGTCGTCACCCGATCCAGGAGGTCGGTCAGGTAGATCCGGCCCCCGATCTGCTCCATCTCCCCCTTCTCCTCGAGGCGGTTGGAAAGCGAAACGATGTCCGAGGGCTCGCCGCGGTCGAACAGGTCACGGATCGTGCGGAAGATGATGCGGTGCGCGCGGCGGTAGAAGTCCTCGGGCTTGAGCCGCTCGACGAGAATGGGAAGCGTCTCTTCCGGCTCGAGGATCGCCGAACCGAGGACAGCCTGCTCGGCTTCGATGTTCTTCGGAAGGCTGCGAAGGGCAGTCTCCTGCGGCCCAAGCGCGTCTTGTTCCCTCATCCCCGACAACCTCCCTGTCCTCCATTATAGCGACGGGCTCACCAGCCACCAAAGGAGAGATCCCGTCGGTCCGGACCGGCCGGCGGACAGCCGCTTGCGCGCATTGCAGGGGCGTTTGCGGTCGGCTATACTCCTCGTTAACGCTTAATCCTCGGGAGGGTGATGTGGAACTTCTAACAATGAAAGAGCTGCTGGAGACCGGAGTGCATTTCGGTCACCGGACGCGTAAGTGGAACCCAAAGATGGCCCGTTACATCTTCACCGAACGCAAGGGGATTCACATCATCGACCTCGAGCAGACGGTTGAGATGTTCAAGCGGGCGTACTTCTTCGTCCGTGACCAATCGGCGGCGGGCAAGGAGATCCTGTTCGTGGGCACGAAGAAACAGGTGCAGACCACGATCGTCGAAGAGGCCCGGCGGTGCGGGGCCCACTACGTAAACCGCCGGTGGCTCGGCGGGACGCTGACAAACTTCGTCACGATTAAGCAGAGCATCAAGCGCATGAAGGATCTCGAACTCATGATGGAGAACGGGACGGTCGAACACATCCCGAACAAGGAGGCGACCGCGCTGCGCCGCGAGCTCGCCAAGCTGCAGCGCAACCTCGAAGGGCTCCGCCACCTGGAGCGGATCCCCAGCCTGCTTTACGTTATCGATCCCGATGTCGAGAAGAACGCCGTCCGCGAGGCGAACATCCTCGGGATCCCGGTGATCGCCATCGTCGACACGAACTGCGACCCGGACCCCATCGACTTGCCTATCCCGGGGAACGACGACGCGATCAAGGCGACCAAGCTGATCACCTCGCGGATCGCGGACGCTATGCTGGAAGGGCGTGAGGGGCGGCAGGACGCCGTGGAGGAGGCACCCGCGGCGGAGGAACCCGCCCAGGGTGAGGAGACCGGGGAGCTGGAAGCGGTGGAGGAGCCCGCCGCGGAGGGGATCTCCGTCTCGGAGGAAGGGGTCGTCGAGCCAGGAGAGGTGCCGCGGCCCGGCCGGGGGAAGCGGGCCGCCGAACAGGACATCTCGGCGAGGGACGAGCCTGAACCGGTGGCGGTCGAAGCGGAAACACAGCCCTCCGAAGAACGAGAAGGAACGGAAGCGCCATGACGATTCGTAGTGAAGACGTGAAGGCCCTGCGTGCGACGACCGGCGTGGGGATCATGGACTGCAAGAACGCCCTCACCAAGGCAAACGGCGACATGGAGCGCGCCAAGCAGATCCTCCGCGAGGCGGGTCGAGAGCTCCTCGCCCACAAGGGGCGCGAGGCAACAGAAGGGCGGATCGAGGCCTACGTCCACCACAGCGGCAGGGTGGGAGTCCTGGTCGAGGTCGCCTGCAACACGGACTTCGCCGCCAACAGCGATGACTTCCGCTCATTCACACGTGACCTGGCGATGCACATCGCCGCCGCGAAGCCCCGCTACGTGGCGCCCGAGGACGTCCCCGCGACCGACCTTGAGCAGGAAAAGGCCATCTACCGCAAGCAGATGGAGAAAGAGGGCAAGCCCGCCGCGATGCTCGACAGGATCATCGCGGGACGCCTGAAGAAGTTCTACGGCGAGGCCTGCCTTCTGAAGCAGGCCTTCGTCAAGGACCCCGCACAGACGATCGAGGACCTCTTGGCGGCCCTGCGGGCGAGGACCGGCGAGATGATCCTCGTCAAACGCTTCGCCCGCTACGAGATCGGGGAAGACGGGTAGATGAACGCCCCCTCGCGCCTCCTCCTCAAGCTGAGCGGCGAGGTGTTCAAGGGGGAGGAGGGAGTCCTCTCTCCCGAGGCGCTCCACCGCCTGAGCGTCGAGATCGCCGCGCTCGAGGTCGAGACGGCGATCGTCGTCGGCGGCGGCAATATCCTGCGTGGGGCAAGGAGCCCGTGGCTCGACCGCATCGACGCGGACACCCTCGGGATGCTCGCCACCGTCCTCAATGCCCTGGCGCTGCGGACCACCCTCGAGAGGGAGGGTCGGGAGGCGATCGTCCAGTCGGCGATCGGGACCGGGCTGACCGAACCGCTCTCCCCCTGGAAGGCGCGCCGCGCGCTTGAAAACGGGGCGGTGGTGATCTTCGCCGGCGGGACCGGGAACCCTCTCGTCACGACGGATACCGCGGCCGCAGTGCGCGCCGTCTCCATCCGTGCCGATCTTCTGGCGAAGGGCTCAAACGTCGCGGGAGTCTTCACGCAAGACCCCAGGAAGGACGGTGCGGCTCGCCGGCTCGACGAGGTGAGCTTCGACGAGTACCTCGCACACCGCTACGGGGTGATGGACCTCGTGGCCGTGGAGATCTGTCGGGAGCACGGGCTGCCGATCCTCGTGTTCGACCTTGAAACGCCGCACGCCCTCGCCGCGGTGGCCGCCGGCAAACGGATCGGCACCCTGATCCACCCCGCCCCCTGATCTCGGGGGGAACGGACGGCTTCCGTGAGGCCGTTCGTCTCAGACGTAGAGGTACTGGAGGACTTCGCCGAAGCGGTGGGAGACTTCCTGCATGAGGACCGCCGGGACCCGGTGCGATGCGAACCGCCTGGCTTCCCGCCGCGCGATCCCCATGAGATCGACGTCACGGATCAGGTCGACCGCGCGCAGGCCGGTGAGGTACCCGTGCTGCCGCGTCCCGAGAAGGTCTCCAGGACCGCGGATCAGGAGATCCTCCTCGGCAATGGAGAACCCATCCGAATGCTCAGCAAAGGCGGCGAGGCGGCGCTCTGCGTCCTCCGTCGACGCGCGAGCGATCGCGAAGCAGCGGGCCACCTGGCCGGTCCGTCCGATCCGGCCCCGCAGCTGATGGAGCTGCGACAGGCCGAAGCGTTCCGCGTGTTCGATGACCATGAAGCTCGCGTCCGGCACATCGATTCCCACCTCGATGACGGTCGTCGCCACGAGGAGCCGTGTCGTCCCGTTCTGGAAGGTCTCCATCACGGCGGCCTTCTCCGCCGAAGGCAGCCGCCCGTGGATCAGCCCCACACCGAAGGACGGGAAGGCGGAGGAGAGCTCCTCCGCCACCTGGACCGCCGCCTTCAGGTCGAGTTTCTCCGACTCCTCGACCAGCGGGAGCACCACGTACCCCTTCTCGCCCTCATCGAGCAGCCGGCGGACCTCGCCGTAGACCTCGCCGCGGCGGGTCTGCGCGACCCAGATCGTCCGGGTCGCCTTCCGTCCGAACGGCATCTCGTCGATCAAGGAGACGTCGAACTCCCCGTAGAGGGTGAGGGCGATCGTCCGCGGGATCGGGGTCGCGCTCATGACGAGAAGATCGACCAGCTCCCCCTTCTCCTCGATGAGCGACCGCTGGACGACGCCGAAGCGGTGCTGCTCATCGACGATGACCAGGCCGAGGGAGGCGAAGGAGACATCCTCCTGGATCAGCGCGTGGGTCCCCACGAGCAGGTCGATCTTTCCATCGCGCAGGTCCTCCTTCAGGGACGCCTTGTCCCGCTCCGCACCGGTCAGCAGGCCCACGCGCACGGGAAGCCCGGAGAAGAGGCGCTCGATCCGGTCGGCGTGCTGTTGGGCGAGGATCTCGGTGGGAACCATCAGTGCGACCTGGTCGCCGGCCTCGATCGCGGCGAGCGCCGCGACGAGCGCGACGATCGTCTTCCCGGAGCCGACGTCCCCCTGCAGGAGCCGCATCATCCGACGGGAAGCGCGCAGATCCGAGAGGATCTCCCGCACGACGCGGCGCTGCGACGGGGTCAAGCTGAATGGAAGCCGCGATAGGAACGAGGCGACGAGTCTCCCGGAGCCGGAGCGGGGCCGCCCTTCGCCGCCGTGGGCCGTCCACGCGAGGCCGAGCTGCAAGAGGAAGAGCTCCTCGAAGGCGAGGCTGCGGCGTGCCTCCTCGTATTCCGCCGCGTCACGCGGGAAGTGAACGGCGTGCACCGCATCGCATCGCCGCCGGAACCCGTGCCGTCGGCGCACGCCGCGCGGCAGCACGTCGGGGAGGCACCCGCCGTAGATCTCCAGGTTGCGGGCGATGATCGCGCGCAGGAACCGGTCGCTCATCCCCTCGGTCGCCGGGTAGATCGGGACGAGCCGCCCGACGGCCAACCGGTCCCCGCTCGGCTCCCACACCGGCGAGGGCATCTGGAACTGCCCGAAGCGGCGCTCCACCTTACCGTAGAGGTCGATCGCGTCGTCACGATGGATCTGGGTCCGAAGCCACGGCTGGTTGAACCAGACCGCCGTGAGGTAGCCAGTGCCGTCCGCGATCACCGCGCGGACGAGCGTCATCCGGCGTCCCGTGCGCACCAGATCGACCGTGACGACCGTGCCGCGGACGCTCGCCTCCTCGCCCCGCCGCAGGTCCCCGATCCGCACGAAGCGGGAGCGGTCCTCGAGCCGTCGCGGGAGGTAGACGAGGAGGTCCTCCACCGTATGGATCCCGAGCTGCACGAGCCGCTGTGCCCGTTTCTCCCCGACCCCCTTCGCGTAACGAACCGGGCGACTCAGGTCCTCCGGCGAGGCCAGCGGCTGTTCCCCGCCGGAGAGCCACTCGCGGAGGCGGCGGACGGCACGCCGCCGCTGCGTGCGATCGCTTGTCGCATACCCGGAAACCAGCCCCAGCGCATCCGGGAGGTGGCGCTCGATGAACGCCTCCAGGCCGCAGGTGACGGCATCGTCCTCGTACCCTCGCGCTGCTTCGAGCCGCAGGACCTTCTCGATCTGAACCGTGATGGCATCGTCCGTTTGTGGCATCCCAACGGTGACTATATAATCGGGTGTTCTCGGAGGCAAGCAAGATGGCAATAGAGATTCGGACCTATGGGGATGCAGTCCTCCGCCGGGTGGCCCAGCCGGTGAAGCAGATCAACGCGGAGACGAAACACATCGTCGAGCGGATGGTGGAGGCGATGATTCGCGCCAACGGCGTGGGCCTCGCTGCCCCCCAGATCGGGGTGTCCAAGCGGATCATCGTCCTTGACCTCGACGGTCAGCTGCGCATCCTCATCAACCCCGAGCTCGTTGACACGTCCGAAGAGACGGAAGAGGCCCTCGAAGGCTGCCTCAGCGTCCCCGGGGTCGATGCGCAGGTCCCCCGCAAGCTGAAGGCGCGGATCCGCGGGATGAACCTCGAGGCCGAGACGGTCACGCTGGAAGGCGAAGGAGTAATGGCCCGGGCGATCCAGCACGAGATCGACCACCTGAACGGCGTCCTGTTTCTCGACCACCTGAGTCCGGCCCGCCGACGGAGCCTCCTGCGGGAGTACACCCACAAGCGTGAGGAGGCCGATTGAGACTTGCTTTCCTCGGGACCTCGGCGTTCGCCTGTCCCGCGCTGCGAGCGCTCGCCGACCGCCACGAGATCGCACTGGTCGTGACGCAGCCCGACCGGCCGGCCGGTCGGCGGCAGGCGCTCCAGCCTCC
>CAZBWD010000056.1:0-299 GCA_964495585.1 uncultured Thermotogae bacterium | reverse complement strand
TACAGCCCCTCTGGGAGTCGTCCGAGCCCTGGCCGCCCCCGCGCGCGCGGGCGCCCCCCCCCCCTTTTGCCCCGGGGGGGTCCCGCCGCCCCCCGGGCGGGCGGGTCGGCGGCAGGCGCTCCAGCCTCCCCCGGTGAAGACGGAAGCCGCACGGTGTGGGCTTCCGATCGCGCAACCGGAACGGATCAACGCCCCCCAAGGGCGTCGCCTCCTCCAGGAGATGCGACCCGAGGCGATCGTCGTCGCGGCCTACGGCCAGATCCTCAGACCGGCGGTCTTCGGGCTGCCCCCGCTGGGGA
>CAZBWD010000055.1:0-10209 GCA_964495585.1 uncultured Thermotogae bacterium | reverse complement strand
GTCCTTGACGGCCTGCTCTGCTCCCCGGTCGGTTGGCCGGTAGTAGGTTCGGCCCTTGAGGGACGGGGGCAGGCACTCCATGTTCGCTACGCCGGCGTCGAGGTCGTGAGCGTACTGGTATCCCTCGCCGTAGCCCAGGCCCTTCATCAGCCGGGTTGGGGCGTTGCGCAGGTGAAGGGGGACCGGTTCGGCCGGGTGCTCACGAACGTCGCGGCGCGCCTGCTCAAAGCCGGTGTACAGGGCGTTGCTCTTCGGGGCGCAGGACAGGTACACGGTGGCCTCCGCCAGAGCGAGGTTGCACTCCGGAAGCCCAATCCGTTCCACTGTCTCGGCGGCGGCGACCGCGACCGGCAACGCCTGCGGGTCAGCCAGTCCGACGTCCTCGGAGGCGATGCGGAGGAGCCTCCGGGCCAGGAACCGCGGGTCCTCCCCGCCCTCGATCATCCGCGCGAGCCAGTAGAGCGCCGCATCAGGATCGGAGTTGCGGATCGATTTGTGGAGGGCGGAGATCAGGTTGTAGTGCTCCTCCCCGGCGCGGTCGTAGTTGAGCTGTTTGCGCTGCACCGCCCGTTCGATCAGGGGGAGGTCGATCGTCCGCTCGGACGCGATCGCGGCGGCGAGCTCGAGCATCGTGAGGGTTCGCCGGGCGTCGCCGTCGGAGAGGGCGATGAGCGCCGCGAGCGCCTCGTCCGTGAGCTCATGCGCGTCGGCGAGGCCTTGGGGGTCGTGGAGTGCGCGGTCGACCAGCGCGCGCAGGGCCTCATCAGGCAGTGGTGAGAAGCAGAACAGCTGGCAGCGCGACAGGAGGGCCGCGGTCAGGTAGAACGACGGGTTCTCGGTCGTCGCGCCGATGAAGAAGACGCTCCCCTCCTCGAGGTAGGTGAGGAGGACATCCTGCTGGGTGCGACTGAAGCGGTGGATCTCGTCGAGGAAGAGGAGGTCACGTTTCCCTTCGAGTCGGAACCGCTCGCGGGACCGCTCGAGCGCCGCCTTGACCTCCTTGACGCCGGACAGGGCGGCCGAGAGGTGGACGAAGGACGTCCCCGAGTGGTGGGCGATGATCCGCCCGACCGTCGTCTTCCCGGTTCCCGGAGGGCCCCAGAACAGGAGGCTGTGGTAGTTCCCCCGTTCGATCAGCGTCCGCAGCGGTGCACCCGGTCCGAGGATCGCCTCCTGCCCAGTGATCCCGTCGAGATCGGTGGGGCGAAGCCGCTCCGCCAGAGGAGGAGTCCCTGGCTCACCGAATGGCAGATGGTTCATGGCTCGATCCTAGCGGCCGGCCGGACTTCTCACAACTTGCCGCGCCGGGCGGGATCACTCACGTCCGGGTGACCAGGGGCAGGTCGCGCATCGTGACCAGCCCTGGCGCGGCGGCCTGCACGCGGGCCACGGCGTTCACCGCGATGGCGATCGTCGCCAGGTCCCCGTTGGTCCCCCGGAGTGTCACCTCGAGGTTGGGTGTACCGCTGATCCGCAGCGTGTCTCGATCGGTCGCGTGGTCGAGGGCGGCGATGAAGGTCAGGATCACGAACGGCCCATCCGCGGAGTCGGCGCGGGCGACCTGCTTCAGACCGCACACCTGGCCGGGCGAGACCGCGACGTGTTCCGTGCGGATCGGGCGGTCCGCGATCACCGGTTCCACGGTCGTCTCGAAGCGCGCGAGCTTCCTTCCCAGGGTGTCGAAGATCATGCCGACCGACTCCGGAAGCCCGACGTGTCCCATCCCCCCCTGCGCTATCCGCTCCTCGAACGCCGCGACGGAGAGGCCGGAGCCGATCTTTACCTGGAACGGACCGCGCCGAAGCGACGCGTTCATCTCCCGGGTGACCTCGATCCGGTCGACGTGCTGGCAGAGGGCGGTCAGGAAAAGGGGGAGTGTGTCCATCAGGAATCCGGGATTGACCCCGGTCCCAAGCACGGTCTTCCCGGTGCGTACGGCGGCAGCATGGATCCGGGCAGCCTCCTCGGGGTGGGCGAGCCAGGGGAAGGAGAGCTCCTCGGAGGTCGAGACGACGTCGAGGCCGGCCGCGAGGATCTCGAGGATCTGGGGGGAGAAGGACGAGAAATAGGACTGCGTCGTGTGAAGCACAACGTCGGCCGGGCTGTTCGAGAGCGCGGCCTCGAGCCTCCCGGATACGGGGATCCGGAGCCTTCGATCAAGCCCGATCACCTCGCCGAGGTCCACCCCGACCTTGGACGGGTCGATCTCCACCGCACCGACGAGCGCCAGGCGCTCCCGGGAGAGGACGTGGCGCGCCATGGCGCTGCCTATCGGCCCGAGCCCGTACTGAATCACCCGAATCGGATCGCTCATGTCTCAGATCCTCCTTGCCGGGCGTCCGCCTCGCCGCGGGTGCCCATCTGTTGTTCGAGGTAGGTCTCGATGAACGGGTCGAGCTCGCCATCGAGCACCGCATCCACATTGCCCGTCTCGGTTCCGGTCCGGTGGTCCTTCACCATCCGGTAGGGGTGAAGGACATAGGACCGGATTTGGCTTCCCCACTCGATCTCCTTCAGTGTGCCCTGGAGCTCCTCGAGCCGCTTCGCCGCCTGCTCGCGCAGAAGCTCCGACAGACGCGCCCGCAGGATGCGCATCGCGGTCTCCTTGTTCTGGTGCTGGCTGCGCTCGTTCTGACAGGAGACGACGACCCGCGTCGGCAGGTGGGTGATGCGGACCGCCGAGTCGGTCACGTTGACGTGCTGACCGCCCGCACTGGAGGAGCGGTAGGTGTCGATCCGCAGGTCCTTGGGATCGATCTGGAGTTCCTCCTTCTGGGTCACGGGGATCACACTCACCGCAGCGAAGGACGTGTGCCGACGGTGGGCGGAGTCGAACGGTGAGATCCGCACCAGGCGGTGGACCCCCTTCTCCGCCTTGAGGCGCCCGTACGCGTACCGGCCCCGGACCTCCAGGGTGGCGCTGCGCAGTCCGGCCTCCTCCCCAGGGCTCAGGTCGAGAAGCGACGTCTTGAGCCCCGAGCGCTCGCAGTACCGGACGTACATGCGAAGCAGCATCTGCGCCCAGTCCTGGGAGTCGGTGCCCCCGGCCCCAGCGTTGATCGACAGGTAGCAGTCGCCGAGGTCGTAGGCATCGGGGAAGGTGAGTTCGATCCGGAACACACGGACCTTCTGCTCGAGCGCCGCCAGCCGCCCGGACAGGGCCTCGAGCTCGTCCTCGTCCTCCATCTCTGCAGCCATCAGGTGGAGGACCTCGATCTCCTCCATCTCCTCCTTCAGGGCGCGGTACCGGGAGAGCAGGCTACGGCTCTCCTCCAGCCGGCGGGCCGTCTCCCGCGAGCGGGCCCGGTCGTCCCAGAACCCGGGCCGCGCCATTGTCCTCTCGAGATCCGTAATCTGCGCCTCGATGCCCGCGGGGTCAAAGGTGATCACCGATCCATCCGAGGACCGCTTGCAGGCTCTCCAGTCTGTCCTCGTCCATCCCGCCTCCCGAGACGAAGCACCGCCCTCGGCCGCGAAGCGCTTGCGGCATCCCGTCTTCTTCGCACAACTTTAGTCGCTTCGGTCGCCCTCCTCAAGCCGGCCGGCGGCCCGCCCTTGCCCCCGAGCCGGCCTTGGCCTAAGCTTTCTCCAATGGCGTCGACTTCCGGAATTTCATCGATCGCAAGGCGGCTTCAGAAGCGGTACGGGGAGGTCTCCCTCCTCCCCCGCGAGCCGCTCGCTCTCCTCGTCGGGACGATCCTCTCGCAGAACACGAACGACGCGAACCGGGATCGGGCCTACAAGGGGCTGCTTGACCGCTTTGGGGACCTCGCGGGCGTGCAGGAGGCGCCCGAGGCACGGATCGCCGAGGCAATCCGCGTTGGAGGCCTGCATCACCAGAAGGCCCGCGTCATCAAGCAGGTGCTGGGGCGGATCGTCCGGGAACGAGGGAGTCTTGACCTCTCCTTCCTGGGGACTCTCTCGCTGTCCGAGGCGATGGATTGGCTCCTGTCGCTTCCCGGTGTGGGTCACAAGACGGCGGGGATCGTCGTCCTCTTCGGCTTCGGCATGCCGTACTTTCCGGTTGATACGCACATCCGGCGGGTCACGCGGCGCCTGGGGCTCGTGGGCGAGAAGGACGATCCCCACGAGCATCTGAACGCCTTGCTCCCCGCTGACCCGGCGTTCCTGCGGCGCCTGCACCTCCACCTGATCCAGCTCGGCCGGGAGCTGTGTCACCCGCGGCGCCCGGAGTGTCCACGGTGCCCGCTGCAGGTGGGCTGCCCGTCTGCCCAACCGCTGTAGCGCGGGTTGCGGTCGCCGTCGGTGCGAACGAAGATGGAGGGAGGAGAAGAACGGTGAACGGTCTGGAAGAACGCATCGGAACAGCCTTACGAAGCCGGGGTTGGAGCCTGTCGGTTGCCGAATCCTGCACCGGCGGACTCCTGGCGAGCCGGATCACCGATGTGCCAGGGGCCTCCGAGTACTTCCGCGGCGGGGTAATCGCCTACCAGAACTCCGTCAAGGAGGGGATCCTCGGTGTCCCGGCGGAGACGATTGCCCGTCACGGCGCGGTGAGTGGACAGACGGCGCTCGAGATGGTGCGCGGTTGCAAGAGGCTCTTTGGAAGCGAGCTTTCTGTCTCCATCACCGGAATCGCCGGGCCTGGGGGCGGGACGCCGGAGAACCCCGTCGGCACGGTGTACATCGCCGTGGCCACGCCGGATGACACCCTCTCGATCCGGCTGCAGCTCGACGGCGACCGCATAGGGAACAAGGGGCGGGCTGTCGACGCCGCTCTGGAGCTCTGTCTGCGAGCCCTACATGGCCCGGCACGCTGAACGCGCGTCGTTTTCACACCGCGAGAGGGCTCGTATAATACCAACCCGAAAAGGAGCCTATGGAAGTGAATAAGCTGATCATCGTGGAGTCCCCGACCAAGGCACGGACGATCAGCCACTACCTGGGGAAGGGCTACAGGGTGCTCTCCTCCCAGGGGCATGTCCGCGACCTCCCGAAGAACGATCTGGGGGTGGAGGTCGACAACGGGTTTGCTCCCCGGTTTGAGACGAAGCGCAACAAGCGGATCAAGGAACTGCGCGAGGCGGCCAGGGGCGCCGAGCGGGTCTACCTGGCCACCGACCACGACCGCGAGGGGGAGGCGATCGCCTACGACCTCTACACGATCCTGAAGCGGGTCGTGAAGGACGACGATGCGTTCTCGCGTCCGATCTTCAACGAGATCACCAAGCCGGTGATCCTGCAGGCGCTCGAATCCCCGACGAAGATCGATCTGAACAAGGTGGAGGCGCAGCGGACCCGCCGGATCCTCGACCGGCTGGTGGGCTACCAGGTGAGCCCGCTGCTCTCCCGGGTGGTCGCGGGGAACCGGTTTGAAGGGCTCTCCGCCGGCCGGGTGCAGTCGGTGGCGCTGCGGTTCCTGTGCGACCGCGAGGTGGAGATCGCGCGGTTCGTACCCGAGGAGTACTGGGAGATCGACGTTCACCTGCGCGACGACGAGCCGTTCGTCGCCCGCCTGACCCGCAGGGACGGCGAGAAGTTCGTCATCCACACCAAAGAGCAGGCGCAGGCCGTGGCCGTGGAGCTCGAAGCCTCGCGAATCGTCGTCGAGGCGCTCATCGAGAAGGAGCGCCGCCGCCAGCCCGCCCCGCCGCTCATCACCAGTTCGCTCCAGCAGACGGCGTCATCGGCCCTCCACTTCAGCCCGAAGCGGACGATGAAGGTCGCCCAGGAGCTCTACGAGGGGGTCAGCCTCCCCGAGGGGGACGTGGGGCTCATCACCTACATGAGGACCGACTCGGTGCGGATGTCCCCGGAGGCGGTGAAGGGCGGACGCGCGGTGATCGCGGACCGTTTCGGGGAGCGGTACCTCGCCCCGAAGCCGAGGCAGTACAAGAACAAGAAACGCTCCCAGGACGCGCACGAGGCAATCCGTCCGACCGATCCCGGGCGCAGCCCGGAGGCGGTGGCCGCCCACCTGACGCCGGACCAGCGCAAGCTCTACACGCTGATCTACAACCGGTTTCTCGCCACGCAGATGGCCCCGGCCGTGTACAAGCAGCGCAAGGCGGTCCTCAAAGCCGACGCCTACACCCTCGAGGCCGCGGGGAGCACCCTCATCTTCGACGGGTACCTGCGGCTCTTTCCGGAGGACAGCGCGCGCGACGCCCCCTTTCCTTCCGGCCTCTCCGAGGGAGAGGTCCTCACCCTGGAGCGGGTCGAGCCCCGGCAGAAGTTCACGGAGCCGCCGCGTCGCTACAGCGAGGCCGGGCTCGTCAACCTGTTGGAGAAGGAGGGCGTCGGTCGGCCGAGCACCTACGCCTCGATCATCTCGGTGATCCAGGAGCGGGGCTACACGACGAAGGAGAATGGGAGCCTGCGCCCGACCCTGCTCGGGCAGGTAGTCATCGACTTCCTCAAAGGACACTTCCAGGAGACGGTGGAGACCCAGTTCACGGCGCACATGGAGGAGGACCTTGACCGGATCGAGGAGGGTGACCTGACACGGCTGGACGCGCTGCGCGAGTTCTACAAGCCGTTCTCGAAGCGGCTCGGACGGCTGGAGGCAGCGGTTGAGGACAGCGAGGCGCGTGCCTTCCGGGTGCTCTCCGACGTCAACTGCTCGGTCTGCGGGGCGCCGATGGCGCTTCGCTACTGGAAGGGGTCCCACTTTCTGGGGTGCTCCCGCTACCCGGCGTGTCGCAACACCCAGAGCCTGCCTCCGCAGTTCCCCTACCGCTACGAGAACGGTCGGCTGCTCCTGCGTGATGGCCTGGAGGAGATGGCGCGCGAGGCGCGGGGAAATGCGACTGATTGTTCGGTCTGTGGGGCGCCGATGGCGCTTCGCACCGGCCGATACGGTCGGTACTACCGGTGTACGAACCCCGACTGTGGAAAGACAATGCCCGTGTCCACCGGTGTGGCCTGTCCGGCGTGCAAGAAGGGGGTCCTCGTGGAGAAGTATGCGGCGAGGAAGCAGCGGACCTTCTACAGTTGCAATCGCTATCCCGCCTGCCGGTTTGCCGTCTCAGACCGCCCGGTCAAACCCTGCCCGGTCTGCGAGGAAGGGGTTCTCGTGGAGAGATCAGGTAAACTGCGCTGCAGCAACAAGGACTGCGGCCACGTTGAGCCACTGGGCGACGCGAAACACGCCGAGACTCGATAGGCCGCGCTCAACCCACGACGGCAGCGTGCGGTCTAGGACTCCTCGGAGAGAAGCTTCAGCCACTCCAGCCGCTTCTTCAGGTCGGAGTCCTGCAGCTTGGCGAGTGCCTCCTTCTGGATCTGGCGCACCCGCTCGCGGCTGATCCCGAACTCCACGCCGACCTCGTCGAGCGTACGCGGCTGGTAGTCGTTCAACCCATAGCGCAGCTCGAGGATCCGCTTCTCCCGCTCGGTCAGCCGTTCGTCGAGCGCCCGCTCCAGCTCCTGGACGAGCAGGTGCTCGAACGTCTCCCGCTCCGGCGACTCGCTCGTGCTGTCCTCGATGAAGTCCCCGAGGACGGAGCCGTCGTCGTCGTAGCCGATCGGCATGTCCAGGGAGGTCATGCTCTGGGCGGTCTTCTTCGCCTTGATGATGTTCTCGACGGTCGTGTCGAGCTCGCTCGCCAGGTTCTCCGAGCTCGGCATCTCCCCGGTCTCCTTCAGGTGGTTGCGCTCGACCTGGTAGATCTTGCGGATCAGTTCGTTGATGTGCGTGGGGACACGGATCGTGCGCGAGCGGTTCGTGATCGCGCGCAGGATCGCCTGGCGGATCCACCACGTCGCGTAGGTCGAGAACTTGTAGCCTTTCGTGTAGTCGAACTTCTCGATCGCCTTCATCAGGCCGAGGTTCCCCTCCTGGATCAGGTCGAGGAACGGCAGCCCGCACCCACGGTACTTCTTCGCGATCGAGACGACCAGGCGGAGGTTCGCCTCGGCCAACTCCTCCCTGGCCTGCCGGTCGCTGGCCGCGGTGCGCTTGGCGAGACGCACCTCGTCCTCGCGCGTCAAAAGCGGCACCCGACTGATCTCGCCGAAGTAGGTCCGGATCGGGTTGTCGGATCGACCCGACCGCTCATGAGAGGCCCGTCTCTCCTCGGGCGCGTCACTCAGGTTCTTTTTTAGATTGATCGTTGCCCTGGGTTCTGTCATCGCTCTCTCCTCAACTGATACCTGTGTTACCTGAGAGCTTCGGGAGGTTCTCAAACAAAATCGGGCCGGCCCGACAGCCACCCGATCAGCGATTGTCTTTCTTGTGCTGATTCTCTCTTCCTGGCTCGTCTTCCCTCTGGCACGTACGACTTCCCTCAGTCTCCAACGGCTAGTATAGCACAAAAACCCGCCGGTGTGAAGCCGCGTGAAGGTCCTATTCAGTCAGGGTTTCGACCGGCTAGCTGTGGGGGTAGTAGGCCAACAGGGCCAGGACCCCCAGGCCGACGAGCAGCCACGCCGACCAGCTGTTCTCGAGGCTCGGGCCGGCAGGCCGGGCCGGGCCGAACGCGATGAGAACCCCCAGGGAG
Source organism: uncultured Thermotogae bacterium (assembly GCA_964495585.1). Classification (GTDB taxonomy): domain Bacteria; phylum Bipolaricaulota; class Bipolaricaulia; order UBA7950; family UBA9294; genus CAZBWD01. The sequence continues at coordinate 1,747 of CAZBWD010000055.1, read as the reverse complement.
ACCTCGGGGTGGAGCGTCCAGGAAAGCGGAAATGGATCCAGGGATCGGACCTGGGCGCGGACCGCAAACGAGTCCACGAGCCACAGCTCGACCCCCGCCTGGACGGCCATGAACGGGCGCCAGGCCCACCCCGACGACAGCCACTGCGCCTGGAAGGCGAGCCCGCCACCGCCGTAGATGTTCACCGGCCCGAACCATCCCTTGAGGACGAGGCTGCCCCCGGTCTCGTAGAGGTCGGGGAAGTCCGCGGGGTAGGTCCCCAGGGTGAACAGGAAGGTCAGGTTCGGATCGGGGAAGAGCTCCGCGGTGAGAAACGAGAATGAGCGGTCCAGTTGGACCGGAAGCGCTGCTGGGACGCCGACGCCGAACCCGAACGCCGCTGGTGCGCTCTGGGCGTGGCATGTTAGACCGGCCGCGGCCAACAAGAGCGCAACGACGATCACCATACTGCAGCGTCTCATCGACGACCTCCTACACCTCGCATTCTACGGGTTGATCGCCGGATGGAGGAGTCGCCCGACTGCACCGCAGGGGAGGCTTGTCCCGTGCGGTGGGCGCAGGCCGCCGCGTGTGCCGCCTTTCGGCCCTCATACCGGAACGTGGCTTGCCGCTCCCTGTCGGGCAGAAGCGTCCGGGTTAGGGGTTGCGGCGGCCGGGGTTTGTGCTACCCTCACCGCATCGACGGCCCAGGGGTGAGAGAGTGGAGATCCGCGAGCTTCAAGGCGGGGATTACGAGGCGCTTTGCGGCTTGTGGCGCGAGGCGAGGCTGCCGTTCAAGCCGAACGGGAACGATCGGCTGGTCCGCGAGATCGAGGGGGACTGCTCGATCTTCCTCGCCGCCGAGGAGGACGGAGCGCTCGTCGGCGCGGTCCTCGGGACGCATGACGGCCGCAAGGGCTGGATCAACCGGCTCGCGGTCCGGCCGAGCCATCAGCAGCGGGGGATCGCCTCGGCCCTGGTCGCCGCGGTGGGACAGCGCCTTGAGGCACGGGGAATCGAGATCGTGACCTGCCTCATCGAGGACTGGAACGAGACGTCGATGACGGTCTTCGAGCGTCTGGGCTACAAGCGACACGATGACATCCTCTACTACTCCAAGCGCCGCAGTTCCGAGGTGTAGCCGACTGGGCCGCTGGGTCCCCTTGCTGACCGCGCGGATCCGCTCCGCCTACCAGCCGCCCCCTCCTCCTCCACCGAACCCGCCGCCGGAGAAGCCCCCGCCGAATGAGGCACCCCCGCCCCAGGCGGACCGTCCGCCCGCGCTTGCGCGGGGCGCGGAGACGAACGTGCGCTCCATTCCCGAGGAGAGGGTCGCCATCCCGATGTAGAAGAGCGCCGGGCTGAACACCGGGCTCGTCCCGAGGTACCACTCCGGCGGTTCCTTCATCACCCCCTCGAACTGCTTAGTCCAGATCGAGGTCAGGTTGAGCGCCATCGCGTAGGGTAGGAGCTTCTCGAACAGCTGCGGGCTCTTCTCCGGCGCGTCGTGGAACTCCATCTTCCTCACCTCGGCGCGGTGGATGTACTCCGACAGGCCGAGGATGTCCCGCAGGACCGCGATCCCCTTGTTCGTCTTGCGCGGCATGATCGGGGAGAAGGCGAGGAGGATGAGGCCGCACGCGGCGACCGCCGCCCCGAGGTAGAGGGAGGCCGCCCAGATCCCGACGGCGATCCCCAGGAAGAGGACGAGAAACCCCGTGGTCGAGTAGGAGCGGCGCGTGCGCTCGGGGTTGTGCGGGTAATACCC
>CAZBWD010000054.1:0-10214 GCA_964495585.1 uncultured Thermotogae bacterium | reverse complement strand
CACCCTGCACAACGGGGTCGATCCGCGGACCGGGGTGCAGATCGGCCTTCCGACCGGCGAGGTGAAGGACTTCGCCGACTTCGATGCGCTCTTCCGCGCCTACACCGCGCAGCTGCGCCACTTCGTCGACCTTAAGGTGGAAGGCAACAACGTCATCGAGCGGCTGTTCGCCACGCGCATGCCCGTCCCGTTCCTCTCCGTGCTTGTGGATGACTGCATCGCCAAGGGGGAGGATTACAACGACGGCGGGCCGCGCTACCCCACGACCTACATCCAGGGGGTGGGCCTGGGGACGACGACCGATGCCCTGTCCGCGATCAGGCACCACGTGTTCGAGCGGCGCACGATCTCCCTGCTGGACCTGGTCGCGGTGCTCGACCGCGACTTCGCGGACGACGAGCCGTTGCGCCGCCGGCTTGCCGAGGAGTCCCCGGCGTTCGGCAACGACGACGACACGGCCGACACCATCGCGCAGGCCCTGTTCGACGCGTACTTCGCGGCGCTCGACGGCCGTCCGAACACCAAGGGCGGCGCCTACCGGATGAACCTCCTGCCGACGACGGTCCACATCTACTTCGGCCAGGTCCTAGGCGCGACCGCCAACGGCCGCCTGGCCGGGGCGCCGGTCTCTGACGGCATCTCGCCCAGCCAGGGCGCGGACACGCACGGCCCGACCGCGGTGATCAAGTCGGTGGGCAAGATCGACCACGTGCGGACCGGCGGGACCCTGCTCAACCAGAAGTTCCTTCCTGAGGTCCTGCGAAGCGACGAGGGGATCGCCAAGCTGGCGTGGCTCGTTCGGACCTACTTCCGGTATGACGGGCACCACATCCAGTTCAACGTCGTCGATGAGAAGACGCTGCGTGACGCCCAGGCGCACCCGCAGGACCATCGGGACCTGATCGTGCGGGTGGCCGGGTACAGCGACTACTTCTGCAACCTCGACCCGGATTTGCAGGAGGAGGTCATCGCCCGCACGGCCCACGGCGACCTGTAGGCCGCCTCGCAACCCACGTCGGAGAGCGGGTAAGATAGAGGGCTTCAGTTTGTTCGCGAAAGGGGAACGATGGTTCGAGTACGGTTTGCCCCGAGCCCGACCGGGTATTTGCACGTCGGCGGGGCTCGCACGGCGCTGTTCAACTGGCTTTTCGCTCGCCATCACGGCGGTGCGTTCATCCTGCGAATCGAGGACACGGATCAGGAGCGTTCCACCGAGGAGTCGATCGAGCAGATCCGCGCGGCGATGCGGTGGCTCGAGCTCGACTGGGACGAGTACTACCGCCAGACCGAGCGGACCGCCTTCCACCAGAAGGCCGCCGAAGCCCTCCTGGAGAGCGGCGCGGCTTACGAGCGGGATGGCGCCTGGTGGTTCCGCGTCCCCACGGAGGGCCAGACGCGGGTCCACGACGAGCTGCTTGGGGATGTCGGCTTCCAGAACGCGCAGCTCGAGGACTTCGTGATCCGCCGTTCCGACGGGAGCTTCGTCTACAACTTCGTCGTCGTGGTCGACGACGCTGATATGCGGATCACCGACGTGATCCGCGGGGACGAGCACCTGAACAACACTCCCAAACAGATCCTGCTCTACCGCGCGCTGGGCCGGCCGGTCCCGCGGTTTGCTCACCTGCCGATGATCCTCGGACTGGACCGCGCGAAGCTCTCCAAACGCCACGGGGTGACCTCGGTCCTCGAGTACCGCCGCCGGGGTCTTCTGCCCGAGACGATGGTCAACTTCCTCGCCCGGCTCGGGTGGTCGCACGGGGACCAGGAGGTCTTCTCCCGCGAAGAGCTCATCGCGCTGTTCGAGCTCGACAGCGTGGGGAAGTCCGCGGCGGTGTTCGACGAGGCGAAGCTCCATTGGCTCAACCAGCGGCACTTGAAGGCTGCAGACCCCAAACGGCTTCTCAGCCTCCTCGAGCCGTTCCTCCTCGAGGAGCCGTCGGTGACGCGGGCGATGTGGGAGGTGGCGGATCGCGGGCGTCTCGAGCGCGGGATCGCCCTTCTGCGCGACCGTTGTGCGACGCTGCGCGACCTCGCTGTGGTGATGACGATTCTCTTCCCGGTGCCGCTTGTCCCCGAGGAGGCGCTCTCTCCCACGCCGGAGGAGGCGGAGCTCCTCGCTGCGGTCACCTCCCGCCTCGAGGCGCAGGACCCGTTCTCCCCGCAAGGGGTCGAAGAGGCGATTCGAACCGGTCTGTCCGAGAAGGGGCAGAAGCTCAAGGCCGTGGCGAGGTTCATTCGCATGGCGGCAACCGGCCGGGCCGTGGGCCCTGGCCTGTTCGACATCCTCTCCGTGATCGGGCGCGACCTCGTCGTCGCCCGGCTGCGGTGGCTCATCGCGGAGGCGGCGGGATGATCCGGACCGCCGGCCTGTGGCTCGGCCTGTGCGTTCTTCTTTCCGTGCCGGTTCTCGCCGTGCAGGCCGACCTGCGGTACGTCGACTCGATCCTCGACCTGACGACGACCTACCGGCCGCAGGCGGTGCTCGCCTCGCCGCGGCCGATCGACGGGCTCGAGGCGCGAACCTACGAGGGGACGCCGCTCTATGCGACGATCCCGCTCAACGGAGAGGTGTTCCCGGTGGTGCTCGACCGGACGAGTGATGGGGCCGTCCTCTACACCGCCCCGGACGGTGGCGGCAGCCTTCGGCGGGTCGACTGGGACCCCCTCACGACGTCAGGGATCCGATCGGCGAGCGTCGCCTTCCAGGTCGCCTACGGCAAGAAGAGCACTGTGGAACCGTACCGGGTTCGCCTTCTCTGGGATCCGCGCACCCCGGTGGTGATCGTCTACTTCCGCGACTCCTACCGCACCGGCACGATTGCCCTCGGGGACACGTCCTACCCCATCGCTCTCGTCGACGGGAACTCCGACGGCCGCTACGACGACCTGGCCGGTGACGTCTTGTACATCGACGTCGATCGCGACGGTCGGTTCCTCACGACGAGCGACTCCCACGAGCGCTACCTCGCCGCGGAGCCGTTCAACATCGCGGGCACGGTTTACCGTGTCACGCAGGTGACCCCCGACGGTTCGCGGTTGACCGTCGGACGCAGTGACGCGCAGGTGGCGGAGAAGCCGCCGCTCGAGGTGGGGCACAAGGCCCCAGGGTTCACGGCCCGCGATGAGGCCGGAAGGACGATTGACCTTTCCTCTCTCGCGGGGAAGGTCGTCGTCCTCGACTTCTGGGCGAGTTGGTGCGAGCCGTGCCGGGTGCTCTTGCCCACGGTGGGGGCGATCCACGACGACCTTGGGGCGCGGGGCGTGGCGGTCATCGGGATCAACGTCGACCGGGACAAGGGCTTGTTCCAGCAGGCCGTCGCCGACCTCGGCCTCTCCTATCCCCAGATCTATGACGGCTTGGATGGTCCGGTGTCGAGCCTCTACCGGGTCTCGGCGTTGCCGACGACCTACGTGATCGATCAGACCGGGACGATCCGCGCCAAGGACCTGCGCGGGGAGGCGCTGCGCCGGGCGGTGGACGCGCTCCTCAACCCGAGGGAGTGAGGCGGCGATGCAGAAAAGCCTGGTGGGCTTGGCTTTTGTGGCTTTTCTCGTTCTCCTTCCCGTGGCCCTTGCCTTCGGTCAGGGGCCGATCCTCACCTATACGCTTCGGCCGACCCGGGTCACGCTCCCCCCTGGCGGCACGGCGGGGATCGAGGTCGCGATCCACAACGGCTCCCCGCACACGGCCGACGACATCACCCTGTCCGCGATCCCGTTCGATGGGCTGTCGACCAGGCCACAGGAGGCGGCCCTCAAGGCGCTCGACCCGTTCAAGGACGACGAGCTCGGTCTGACGCTCGTCGCCTCGGACGACCTTTCCCCCGGGACCTATGAGCTCGATCTTCAGGTCGTTTACACCTACTGCATCGACGTGCGCTGCTTCCAGATCATCGACAAGCTCCCGGTCACGGTGGTCGTCGGGGCAGAGGCGGTGTCCACCGGTGCGCCGCTCGCGGTTCGACCGTCGCCGTGGCGGTGGGGGATACCGCTTGTGGCCGGCGGTGTCCTCCTTGCCGCGATCGCGCTGTGGCTCTTCATGCGGCTTCGGGTCTCGCTCTACGTGGTCCTCGGGCTGTTCGTGGTCGGCGGGCTCGGCTACGGGGTTCGGCTGAACCAGCAGGAGCAGGCGCAGGGGATCGCAGCGGTCCTGTGCACCTCCTGTGTGGGGATCGAGGAGGCCCGCCATGAGGTGCCAACCCTGTCTGTGGGCACCGTCTCCGCGCTGCAGGGTTTGACGCAGGACGTCCGGTTGATCGTGTTCTACGCCCCGTGGTGCCACTCCTGCCCGTTCGCCGAGGCGATGGTCAAAGAGATGGCTGCGGTGACCCCCCGGCTGACCTACGAGTTCGTGAATGTAGAACAGGACCGGGCGCTCGCCGCCTCGCACGGGGTCGTCCGCTCCGGGCGCACGGTCGTCCCGGCGATCGTCCGCACCGATACCGGAGAGCTCCTCTTCGGGATCGAGGATCTGCAGTCCCGGCTCCTGAAGCTCTTGGGAGTGGGATCGTGAGGCTCTCCCTTCTGCGGCGGATCCATCAGGGGCTGGGACTCCTGTTGGGGCTCTTTGGGTTCACGGGGATCGGGATGACGCACATCATCTTCCCCGGGCTCCACTGCTACGCCTGCCCGCTCGCGGTGACGATCTGCCCGATCGGGCTGTTGCAGAACCTCGTCATCTACGGGACGGTTCCCTACTTCTTCGTCGGGACGCTCGTCGCCTACGGCCTGGTCGCGGGCCGCGGGTTCTGCGGCTGGTTCTGCCCGTTCGGGTTCCTGAATGACCTTCTCTCTTTCCGAAGGGTGCGGATCCAGCGGCTCGCCTCGTTCTCGAAGTTCCTCGTTTTGATCGGGACGATCCTTGCCGCCTGGGCGTTTGCGGACACGATGTTCTGCAAGCTGTGCCCGGCCGCGTCGATCGAGGCCTCGATCCCCTACCTCTTCCTCGGGGTGGCACAGGTGAACCGGCCGTTTCTGATCCACATGGGAACCCTCGCTGGGACTCTGGTGGGGATGGTCGTCATCGCGCGGTTCTGGTGCCGGTACCTGTGCCCGATGGGCGCCTTGTTCTCCCTGTTCAACCGTGTGAGCTTCCTGCACCTGTCGCTTGACCGGAACGCCTGTTCGCAGTGCGGGGCGTGTGCGGCCGCCTGCCCGATGGGGCTCGAGCCGCACGAGGAGTTCGATGACCACAACTGCATCAAGTGTGGAGCGTGCACGGAGGCCTGCTCCCTGGGCGCCCTGCGGCTGCGGTTCTCCCCCCAGTTGGAACGACCTGCGAGGCGGTCGTTCGGTCGGCAGGAGCCGTGAGACGGGGCGCTCCCCGCTACGGGCGGTTCTGGGCGAGGGCGAGTCCGTAGATCGCCGCGGTGATGAGCAGGGCCAGGCCGACCGCGAGCAGGACCGGGACGGTGACCTCGATCGGCGGGCTCACCGGGGCGATCGTGTAGGCGGCCATGTCCTCGGCAATCGGGAGCCCTGGGCGGGAGGGGTCTTCCGCCCAGACGTCCCAGGTCCAGGTCCCGGCGGCTGCAGCCGTGAGCCGCGCGCGGTCCCACTCGTAGAGCCCGTCGGCGAGCACCACGGGTGAGGGGTAGAGGCTCCGCCGCGTCTGTGAGAAAGAAAGCGGCGTGTCGGGTGCCGGGGTGGAGGACGTGTAGTACGCGTAGCGGATCACGCCCTGCGGATCGATCACGCGGGCGTAGAGGAGGACCGGCTGTCCCTGGCTTCCGCTGGTCGAAAGGAAGCGGCCCTGCGTCGTGTCCGGGGCGTACGCCCGGCTCGTCTTGGGGGTGAACGACAGGGTCAGACGGAGGCCCTGCACGGACGGGGCGGGAACCGGGCCGGACACGACGACGAACCGATCGATCGTGTAGGCGCCGAAGACACCGTGGTCGAGTGTCGTCGTCACCCCGTGTGGGTCGCTCGTATCCTGGTTGTAGGGATCGATGATCGTGTAGGTCGCCCCCAACCTTCCGTTGATGACGATCCAGTGGCAGTCCGTAGTCTGCGTTGTCGTCCCGTGACAGTGGCTCCCCCAGTGCACCCCGCAGACCACGGGCTCGCCTTGCGCGAGCGCCCGGTCGATCGTGCTCTGCGAAGCTGGATCGATCACGGTATTGTTGAGATTCTCGTGGGTGGAGATCGCGATCTGTGAAGGCAGCGCGGTCCACTGCAGGCAACACGATCCGACGGGATCGGTCGCGCAGCGGCCGTAGCCGCCGTGCGTCTTCAACCAGTCGTTGAGGATCCCCGGATCCATCCCCTGGCGGGCGGTTCCCGTGCAGGAGCTCACCGCGGGGATCGACAGCGTCACCCCGTAGTAGTCGAGGACCATGGCAAATGCGGTGATCAGACACCCGGCGGTGGCGATCCGGTCCGGGCACCCGCCGGTGCCCATGGCGCAGCTTCCCCAGTACCCGGAGCGGTCCCGGTAGGCCTGGTTGAACGAGGGGATGAGCAGGTGCGTTGCGGCCTGTGCGAGCGGCGCAGACAGCACCAGGAGGAGGAAGAGCAGAAGCGGGGTGCACGCGTGCCGATGCATCAACGAGCCCCTATTCCCCCTTCCGCTCCCGAATGGCTTGGGCGGCGATCAGCCCGCTTACCGCGGAGTAGACGATCCCCCGGCAGTGCCCGGAGGCGTCGCCCGCGACGTAGAACCCCGGGATCTGGGTCTCCATCGAGGGACTCACCGGGTAGCGGGTGTCGTAGAACTTGATCTCCGGCGCGTAGAGGAGCGTGTTGTCTGCAGTGAGGCCGGGGAGGATCGCGTCGAGCTGGTCGAGACCCTCGACGAGGTTCACCATGACGCGGTCGGGCAGCGCCATTGGGATGTCGCCGGGGGTCACGTCGTTGAGACTGGGTGCAATCGTCGCGCGGCGGATCCGCTCGGCGGTCGACCGACGGCCGCTGCGCAAGTCTTTGAGCCGTTGGATGATCGGCCGGCCGCCCCCGATCGTCGTCGCCAGTTTGGCGATCGCCCGGCCGTACTCCGTCGTGTCCTCGACGGGGTCGGTGAGCTCGATGTGGGAGAGCAGGGCAAAGTTCGTGTTCGGGGTCTTGGTCTCGTTCTCCGCGTGGCCGTTCACCAGGACGAACGCGTCGTAGGTCTCCTTGACCACGAACCCCCGCGGGTTCGTGCAGAAGGTCCGGACCATGTCATCGTAGGTCGCTGTCCGGACACGCAGCTTCGCGTCGTACATCACCCGCTCGATCGGGGCGTAGATCTCAGCGGGAAACTCCACGCGTACCCCCACGTCGATCGGGCCGTACTGCGTCGCGATCCCTAGTCGACTCGCCTCCTCGCGGAGCCAGTAGGCCCCGGCGCGGCCGGGTGCGGCGATCAGGTACCGCGCCTCGATCTCTTCCTTGCCGTATAGGCGGAACCCGTCGTCCACGCGCTCGATTCGCTCCACCCGGTTTCCCAGGGACGAGAGGGTCCCCTGCTCGACGAGGTGATGGTAGAAGCGATCGATGATCTGGCGCACGGAGGAGGTTCCCATGTGTCGCTGCCGTCCGCTGATGAACTCGATCCCGAACTGGCTCGCCTGTTTCTTCAGTTCGAGGAGCGCGGCTTGGTCCTCGCCGGAATACTTCTCGGGTGCGCCGAACTGGGTGAAGGTCGCGTCGACCTTGTCGATGTAGCTTTGAATGGAGGCTTCGTCGCGGCCGAAGCTCCCTGGATCGCCGCCGATCTTCGGGGTGAGGTTAAGCTTCCCGTCCGAGAACGCGCCGGCCCCGCCGACTCCGAAGCACAGGTGGGTCCGCTCGCTCGGCTCGCCGCCGCGGTCGATGAGGAGCGTCGTAAGACCGCTTCCAAGGAGCTCCTTGGCCGCAAACAGCCCTGCAGGACCCGCCCCGAGGATTGCCACATCGACTCGCCTCACAGGAGGACCTCCCGCAGGTCGACCGTGCGCACAAGCACGAGGTCGGGGGCCGCGTGGTTGGCCGGTCGGCCGTCCCGGCTGACCCAGGCGGTTTGCATCCCGGCGGCCTTGGCCCCGGCGATGTCTGTGGGCAGGGAATTCCCGACATAGAGCGCCTCTGCGCCCCTCTTCCCCAGGCGCCTGAGCACGAGGTCGAAGGCGGCGGGCTCCGGCTTGTGTAGGCCGACCTCTCCGGAGATGACGATCGCCTCGAAGAACGGCTCGATTTTGAGCCGGGCGATCTTCAGCCGCTGCATGTCTGGAGGGCCGTTCGTCAGCAAGCCGAGCCGGTAGCGCCGCCGCAGGTCGCACAGGAGATCCGCGACTCCGGGGAAGAGGCGTAGAGACGGCCAGCGGACCTGCGTGTAGTGCGCCGTGAGCCTTCGGGCGAGGTCAAGGTCGCTGATCCCACGCTCCTCGAGCAAGCGGATCCAGATCGCCTCGCGCAGCGACCGGGCCTTGTGCCCGTCGAGTGAGATCTCTTCCCACAGGGCATCGTAGCGGGCCGCGGCGGCATCGAGGGCACCGAGCCGGTCGGCCGGCTCCCCGGCACGCCGCAGCGCCTCGGCGAGCGCCTCCCGGACGGGGACCGTGTAGTCGCAGAGCGTGCCGTCGAGGTCGAACACGACAGCACCAATCGGGAGAAGGGACATCGGGTTGAACCGCTCCTCTGTGTGGTTTATCCTGTGGTGCTAATCCGCTTGTCATGCGGCCAACAGCTATCATAGAGCCGGGGTCGCCCGAAGTCAAGGAGCGTCATGCGCATCATCGCTGGGAGTCGACGTGGACGGCGACTCGTCGCCTGGGAGGAGTCCGAGATCCGGCCGATGCGCGACTTCGTCCGCTCCGCCCTGTTCAACATCCTTGCCGATCTCGTCCCGGGGTCCCGTTTCTTGGACCTGTTCTGCGGCACGGGAAGCGTGGGCCTGGAGGCCCTCTCTCGCGGGGCACGCGAGGCGGTGTTCGTCGACCGCTCGGAGGCCGCCTGCGGGATCGTCCGCCGCAACCTGGTCGCGCTGGGGTTCACGGATCAGGCGAAGGTCGTGACCGCTGACTTCGCGGAGGGAATCGACCGGCTCGCGCGCCGCGGACGGACCTTCGAGCTCGTGTTCGTCGGTCCGCCCTACGGCAAGCGGCTCGAGGAGGCCACGCTGGAATACCTGGGGGACGGCCGGATCCTCTCCCCCGGTGCGGTGGTGGTGTCCGAAGCCCGTAAGAAGACGCAGACACAACACGGCTATGGCCGGCTTGTGCGGATCGACTCGCGCGCCTACGGGGACAACGTGCTTGTCTTCTACCGGCTCGAGGAGGTCCGCGGTTGTGTGCGGGGATGCGGGGAGTAGAATGCGGAAACGGACTGTGTGAGGAGGGGAGATGACTGCTCCGTTGATCCTTCTGACCAACGACGACGGGGTCAACGCCCCGGGACTGATGGCGCTCAGGGAGGAGCTTGATCGGGTCGGACGGGTGGAGGTCTATGCGCCGGACCGCAACTGGTCGGCCGCGAGCCGGACCATGACGTTTCACAAGCCGCTTCGCGTCAACCGGGTGCGGCTGTTGAACGGGACGGTCGGTCACACGACGAGCGGGACCCCTTCAGACTGCGTCTCCCTCGCCCTCCTCGGTCTGCTCGACGAGCGGCCCGACCTGATCGTCTCGGGGATCAACGCGGGCCTGAACACAGGGCAGGACATCACCTACTCAGGCACGGTCGCTGCGGCGATGGAGGGGGTGCGCGGCGGGATCCCTTCGGTCGCGGTCTCGCTCGACGTGGCGCCGGAGCGCGCCGAGCTCCCCGACTACTCGGTCGCCGCCGCCTTCGCGGTGCGGCTGGCGGCGTTCCTGCTTCGCGCGAAGCCGCTCCCACCGGGGATTCTGCTCAACGTGAACGTCCCCCAGCTGCCGCGCGGGCGCCCACCGGAGGTCCGGTTGACCCGTCTGGGCGGGCAGGCGTACGACAACTACCTCGTCAAAGGGGAGGACCCGCGCGGTCACACCTACTACTGGATCACCGGTGATCCGCTGACCCAGGTGCCTCCAGAGGAGGAGGGAACGGACATGGGCGCGATCGCCAACGGCTTCATCTCCATCACCCCGATCCACCTCGACATGACCGAGCACGCGCTCGTCAAGGAGCTTGGGGACTGGGAGCACCGCGACTGGTTCTCCGGGGAGTAGTTCAGAGTTCCGAGTCGAGAGTTGCGGGTCCTGCGTCATCAGTTCAACCCCCGCACTAGTGTCCCGTCTGGTAGTTGAGTGAACGGAAGATGGCGGTAGCCGGCTTCG
>CAZBWD010000053.1:0-10340 GCA_964495585.1 uncultured Thermotogae bacterium | reverse complement strand
GAGCACGGCCCTGAAAAGGCCGGTGTCCCCAGTTCGAATCTGGGCCTCGGCACCACCCGGCTTCCTTGACCGAGGAGGCGGAGTTCCACTATCCTAAGGACGGCGTGGGAAGGGAGCCGAATGAACGACAATCCGAACAGTATCTGGCAGAGCGTCCTTTCCGACCTCCAGAGGGAGATCCCCGGCACAAGCTTCAACACCTGGTTTGCCGATGCCCAGCCGCTCGAACTGAACGACGAGACCCTCGTGGTGGGGGTCCCGGACACGTTCACCAAAGGCGGAATCGAGCGCCGTTACCAGCCCTCGGTGGAGCGACTCGCCTCGCAGGCGTGCGGCCGCCCGATCCACCTCCTCTTGAAGGTCGTGCCCGCACCGGCCCGGGACGATGATCCGCCGAGGCTTGCCCGCGCCGAGGCACCGCAGGCGCAGAGCACCCTTCCCCTAAACGCGGACTACACCTTTGCCCGGTTCGTCCGCGGCAAGAACAACCACCTCGCCTACGCCGCCTCGATGGCGGTCGCCGAGGCGCCAGGCAAGGCGTACAACCCGCTGTTCATCTACGGCAGCGTGGGGCTCGGCAAGACCCACCTGCTCCAGGCGATCGGCAACTTCGTCCTTTCAAGCGGCGGCCCAAAGACCGTCGTCTACACGACCTCCGAACGCTTCGCCATCGAGCTCATCAACTCCATCCGCAACAACACCGCTGCCTCCTTCCGCGAGAAGTACCGGCGCATCGACCTGTTGTTGATCGATGACGTCCACTTCCTCGAAGGGAAGGAGGCCACACAAGAGGAGCTGTTCCACACGTTCAATGAACTCTACGGCGCTGAGAAGCAGATCGTCCTGTCGAGCGACCGCCCCCCCGAGGAACTCTCCGGCCTGCAGGAACGGCTCGTCTCCCGCTTCCGGTGGGGTTTGGTCGCCGACATCCAGCCGCCCGACCTGGAGACGCGGATCGCCATCCTCCGTGAGAAGGTGAACAACCGCGGGATCGAGGTGGAGGATCAGGTCCTCGAACTGATCGCAAGCAGGATCTCATCGAACGTGCGAGCGCTCGAGGGTGCGCTGGTCAAGGCGATCGCCTACGCGGAGCTGCAGGGCACCCCGCTCACCCCGACGAACCTCGAAGGGATGCTCCCCGAAGAGGGCAAGCGCGAGAAGCTGACGATCCTCCACATCAAGGAGGAGGTCGCCTCCCGCTACCACCTCAAGCGCCACGACCTGGAAGGGTCGAGCCGGAAGAAGGAGATCTCGCAGGCCCGGCACCTGGCGATCTATCTCGCCCGCGAGATGACGGACAGCTCGTTCCCTGTCATCGGAAAGCAGTTCGGCAACCGGGACCACACCACAATCATGCACTCCTACATGAAGGTGAAATCGCTGCTTGAAGGAGTGCCGCTCCTCCACGCGGAGATCCAGGAGATCCAAGAGAGTCTCAACGCGCGGTTCACCAGCACCGCGTAGTCCAGAAAGGCCTTGTACAGTGACGTTCATGGAGCAGACCGTCTCGAACGCCCTGTGGAAAACCCTGTTGATAAGCGGCCCAAAAGGAGTGGAAAAGCGTGCTTGTCTGTGGAAAACCCCTGCGGAGAAATCCCGTGAAGTTGTCCACCATGGATGTCCACGCTTTTCCACCGTTCTGCACACCTTGTCCACAGGCTTTTCCACAGGCAAACGTCCCGTCAGAGCGGGACAAGCGGCCGTTTTCCACAGAAAACCGGCCCGTAACTACCCCTACTAAGAGATATCTATGAGAAGCAGTAAAGAAGATTGGGTAAAGGGAATCCTTCAGCGCTACCGGTTGGATGAAGAATACGAACGACAACAAGCCCTCCTCCTTTGGCCGACCCTCGTTGGGGAAACCATCTCACGTCTGACAAGGCCACAACGTTTGCGTGGGGGAACACTGTGGGTCGAGGTCGCGTCCCACACGCTTTCCCATGAGCTCAACTACATGAAGGATGCCTACGTCACCAAGCTGAACGAGGCGCTGGGAGAGCCGGTCATCCAGGACATCCGCTTCGTTCCGGGCTCGTTCGTGACCCGCAAGCCGCTCAAGCGCAAGGCACTGCCAGAGGCGGAGTACAAGGCGGCACACGCCCTCTTTCTGGATCTCTCCGATGCGAGGCTTCAGCAGGGGTTCGAGCGGCTGTATCTCACGCAACGGCAGCGGGAGGAGGCGCTCCTTGCGGCGGGGGCGACGCGCTGTGAGGGATGTGGCGCGGTCTTCTTCGGTCCGGGGGAGCTGTGCCCGGGCTGCCGCTACGGGGGGATTGAGGCCGGCCCGGCGACGCACTAAACTATGGCTGCCATGCAAAACCTGAAGGCTACGACGATCATCGCGCTGCACTCGGAGAAGGAGTGCCGCGGCGTGATCGCGAGCGACGGCCAGGCCACGCTCGAGACGACAGTCATCAAGAGCAAGACCAAGAAGGTCTACCGGCTGTACGACGACCGGGTGTTGGCCGGGTTTGCCGGCGCCACCGCCGACTGCCTGGCGCTCCTGGATCGGTTCGAGGGGAAGTTGAAGAAACACAACGGCCAGCTGCGGCGCGCGGCGGTGGAACTGACCAAGGAGTGGCGCACCGACCGGATCCTCCGCCACCTCGAGGCGGTCCTCGTGACCGTCAGTGAGGAGGGGCTGTTGATGATCTCCGGGGCGGGGGACGTCCTCGAGCCGGACGAGGCGGTGATCGGAATCGGCTCGGGCGGGCCCTACGCCCTGGCCGCGGCACGCGCCTTCCTCTCCGTTTCGGAGCTGCCGATCGCCGAGGTGGCGCGGCGATCGCTCGAGATCGCAGGGGCGATCGACATCTACACGAATCAAGAGATCTCCCTCGAGGAGATCACGTGGTGAGGGGGACACGATGACCGGCCTGATCGAGGTATCCGACAGTTCGTTGGCGGGGTTGACCCCGCAGCAGATCGTCTCCGAGCTCGGGAAGTACATCGTCGGGCAGGAGGAGGCGAAGCGCTCCGTCGCGATCGCCCTGAGAAACCGGATGCGACGGCAGCTGATCGAGGACGAGATCCGCGAGGAGATCAAGCCGAAGAACATCCTCATGATCGGCCCGACCGGCGTGGGGAAGACCGAGATCTCGCGTCGCCTGGCGCGCCTGACCACCTGTCCGTTCGTCAAGGTCGAGGCGACCAAGTTCACGGAGGTGGGCTACGTCGGCCGCGATGTGGAGTCGATGGTCCGCGACCTCGTCGATGTGGCGATCGACATGGTCCGCGAGGAGGAGACGCTCCGCGTGGAGGACGAGGCCGAGCGCATGGTCACCGAGCGGATCCTCGATGCGCTCCTGCCGCCACCCGAGGGAAGCGAGCCGGAGCGCGAGGAGAGCGCGAAGAAGACGCGCGCCAAGCTCAGGCAGAAGCTCCTCGCCGGCGACCTCGAGGAGCGGATCATCGAGATCACGGTCGAGGAGCAGGTGATGCCGCAGATCGAGGTGTTCTCGCAGGACGGAATGGACCAGATGGGGGTCGACATGGGCGACATGCTGTCGAGCCTGCTTCCCGCGTCGCGCAAGAAGCGGCGGCTGCGGATCCGCGACGCGCGGCCGATCCTGTTCGACCAGGCGCTGAACCAGCTCATCAACATGGAGGACGTTCGCCAGCGCGGGCTGGAGCTCGCCGAGGACACGGGGATCATCTTCCTTGACGAGATCGACAAGATCGCCGCGGGCGGGAGGGAGGAGACCGGCGGACCCGGCGTCTCGCGCCAGGGCGTGCAGCGCGACCTCTTGCCGCTGCTCGAAGGAACGACCGTGCGCACCCGCTACGGGACGGTGAGCACGGAGAACGTTCTGTTCATCACGGCCGGGGCGTTCAACATGTCCAAGCCGTCCGACCTCGTGCCCGAGCTGCAGGGTCGCCTGCCGATCCGCGTCGAGCTCGACAGCCTGACCGCCTCGGACTTCCGGCGGATCCTCTGCGAGCCCAAGGACGCGCTCACCCGCCAGTACGAGGCGCTGCTCGCGGTGGAAGGCGTCACGCTCTCATTCACCGACGACGCGATCGACGAGATCGCGCACATCGCCTATGAGCTCAACCAGACCACCGAGAACATCGGCGCGCGCCGCCTGGCGACGGTGATGGAGCGGCTGATGGAGGACCTGTCCTTCGCGGCGAACGAGCACCGCGGCGAGACGATCACCATCGACCGCCAGTACGCCGTCGACCGCCTCGCCGGCATCGTCGAGGACCCGGATTTGTCGAGGTACATCCTGTAGCAGTCGGCGGTCACCAGTCATCAGTCGACGGTCAGCGCAGAAGCTGTTCCTTGCGTTCGTCAGGTTCATAGGGTTTGTAGGGTTTGGAAAACCGTCGGCAACCAGCGATCAGCCTTCAAAAAAAGCAAAGAGGCGGTTCGTGGAGTCCACCCATAAGTTCGGAAGATTGGACGAGCATTCAGGAAACAGGTATCCGCTGGCAGCCGCCGGGTCACCGCGGGCCCCCGAGTGGCGTTGTGGTGCGAGATCGCGGCGTCTCACCATCCCCGGAAGCGCGAGACAAGCAGCGGCGCCAGACGTGAGATGCCGTTTGGGATACCATTCCAAGTCCCGCGGTGTAGAGGATGGGACAAGAATCATCTCAGCTTCCGGCGCGCGTGCGGACGAACACCGCCGTCCACAGGACAAGAAATGCGGACAGGCCAGCGAACGCCGGGAGGTACCCGACCTTCGTCAAGAGGGCCCCGATGACGATCGGCCCGAGCGCCTGGCCGGTATCGGCAATTGTCCCGAATGTCCCCATCGCCGCCCCCAGGGACCCCTGTTTCGCTAGGTCGGCGACGAGGGCTCCGGTGGAGGTGGTGACAAATGCTTCCCCGAGCCCGAAGACGATCGCCAGCAAGGCGAGGAGCCAAAACGACTGGAACGCCGGAATCAACGCGAACGGCACGGCACAGAGCAGCATCCCGACGATGATCGGGGCGCGGCGCCCGTACCGATCCGAGACCCGTCCCATGAGCGGTTTGGCGACAACGCTCGTCCCGGTGAGGATCGTCCACAGAAGCCCGGCGAGGGCGATGTTCAGCCCGGCCCGCTCAACGACGTACAGGGGAAGAAACGCCTGCAGCACGCCCATCGTCATGTTCTGCACGCCTTCCATCCCCGCGGTGAGCAGGACGGGACCGGAGCGGACGACTTCCCGAAGACCGCGCAGCGTCCGGCGGTAGACCTCCCGCGCGCTGTGCGACCGCTGCCGCGCCTCCTCGTGCATCTGGGGGACAAGCCACGCCGCGATTCCCAGGGCCACGAGTCCGACTCCGCCGATGATCCCGTAGATCAGGGAGAAGTCACCCATGGAAGGGCTGCCGCCCTGGGCGATGAGATAGAGAAGCCCGCCGGCGAGGAATCCGCCGAGGGCGTTGGTGGCGATCTTGATCAGCGAGAACCACGCCAGGAGCTCACCCTTGCGTTCGGCGGCGATTGCAGCCACCGCGGCCATCACCACCGGCCCGTAGATCGCGGTTGCCATCCCGTGGAAGGACCGGATCGGCAAAAGCTCCCAGTCGCGCCCGACCAAGAGATAGAGGAACGGGGTGAATCCGAAGAGCGCCGCCCCGAACAGGAGCGTCCTCCGCCGTCCGATTTGGTCGGAGATCGCCCCGACCGGGGCTTTGAGGAAGATTCCGGTGATCGTGGACGCGGCGACGATCAGCCCGATCAATGCCGGATTTGCCCCAAGGGCGGCCGCGAACAAGGGGAGGATTGGGGTCCGCGCCATGTTGTAACTCGTGCGCGCGGAGAAGTCGATCGCGCACAGGGCGAAAAACCGCTTCGGAACCAAACCTCGGGATGAAGCTAGTTCCATCAGCCCACGGTCTTCCTTCTCGCCCACTCGTATAGGGCGTCATACACCGGGGTCTCCCAGGCAATTTTCTGATGATCGTCCGCGCAGAGGAGGGCGAATCCGTGCGCGATCGCGGAAAGGCCGGCCGCCTCTGGTTTACGGTACGCCGACCGCTCCGGGTCGACGTCGGCGGCGGAGACGATCTGAGCCACCAGGTCCAATGCCGGATCTTTTCCCCACAGGGCGTGCCGCTGCATCAGGGTGACGAACGTGCACACCTCGCCGAGCGGGGTCTGCTCGTGGGAGAAGTCTGCGCCCGTGGCGTCGAACGACTTCGCCCCGAGCTTGCCCGCCACGTCCAGAACCTCGTCCCGCGCCACGAAGACGAACTGCGCCTGTGGATCGATGAACCGCTTGATTAACCACGGACACGCCACCCGGTCGATATTCCCGTGTTCCCGCGTCACCCATTTCATCGGGGACCTCCTTCTGGCCGCGCAAACGGGGCCAAAATCAGGTACGGGCAAACCGTACTGGCGAGAGAAGGGATCTTCAACCTGGCAGTGGCAGGTCCACGAGAACCTTGACGGGGCGCCTAGAACCGGACAGGACAAGGCCGAGCGGACAGAACTAAAGCTAATGGGGTCAGATCTTGTCTTTTGACACTCGCCCCGCTATACTCACCGCATGGCGCGACCATTGAGGATCGAATACGAGGGTGCCGTTTACCATGTGACCTCACGCGGCAATGCGAGGCAGGACATCTTCGTCGAAGATGAAGACCGGCATGCCTTCCTGGAGGTCCTCGGCGATACGGTGGAGCGTTTCGCCTGGGTTTGCCATGCCTACTGCCTGATGACGAACCACTACCATCTCCTGATTGAAACGCCGCACGCAAACCTCTCCCGCGGAATGCGTCACCTCAACAGCGTCTACACGCAGGGGTTCAATCGCCGGCACGGACGTGTCGGACACGTGCTGCAGGGGCGATTCAAGTCGATCCTGGTGGAGAAGGAAAGCTACCTGCTCGAGTTGGCGCGATATGTCGTGCTGAATCCAGTCCGTGCGGGGATGGTGCGCAGTGCGCGACACTGGCCGTGGAGCAGCTACCGGGCGACAGCCGGGCAGCAAGAACCGCTCCTCCTTCTGACGACGGAATGGATCCTGTCGCAGTTCAGCGACGATCTCAAGCGAGCCACCGTCCTCTACCGTAGGTTCGTTGGACAAGGACGTGACGTGGAAGTGTGGGACAGGGTACGAGGCGGTGTGCTGATGGGTTCCGAACGCTTCGTCAAGGCGATGTCACCCCTTCTGCGTGAGGCTGGACAGCACAAGGAGATCCCGCGGCGCGAGCGATGGGTGTCGAGGCCGTCACTCGAGCAACTGTTCGCAAATGTGTCGAGCAAGGAGGATAGGGACGCGAAGATCCACGAAGCCACACGCGTGTACGAATACAAGCTCGCAGAGCTTCAAGAGTACCTCGGGCTTCACTATTCAACAATCAGTAGAATCGCAGCGCGCAGCGAGAACGAGCTGAGGTCAAAAGGCAAGATCTGACCCCTCCGCCGTTCGGTCATCTCGCCGAACGGCCCCTCACCCGTGTACCTGATCGCCAAGCCCTACCCGACGCTCCGGTTGCCGATCGTCTACCTCCCGAACCTCGTTCAGGCGCAGGTGTCCGAGTTGAGGGTGTTCGACACGATCACGGATCCCACGGCGCGGCATCTGCTCTCCGAGCTGTGGCGTCGTGGAGCGGTGCAGCGGGTGATAGGGTTGGCAGGGTAGTCCTAGCACTTGCAGGGAGGGGAGCTGTCCCAAGGTAAGCTGTTGGCTGCTACTTACTGGAGCTCGCTGTGTCTCAGAGGGTAGCAAGCATGAACCCTGCTGGAAATCGGCAGTCCGTCACGGGGTTCTCCCGCGCAATCCTGCTAGGGCTGCCCACTCACTTCACCATGCCATTGAGGAGGCGGATGTAGTCGTCAAGGCCGGTGCTACGTGTGATGGTGAAGACAGAGGCAACATTGCTTCTGCCTGCATTGCCGGGCGTGCTCTTCCATCCCCTGATACGAAACTGAAATGTCGAACCACTCTTGAGTGCATCTAGGAAAGCCGTCGACATAGGTACCGCATAGATGATGAAACCCTCTTCTCCGCAGGTGCAGTCAGTGTAGTCGATTGTCCGGTTCCTGATCTCAACGGCAATAGGTAGGGCCCCTGGCTCGAACGGCTGTCCGTCGACAGTGACCCTGTCGATGTCTGCCAGGATGTCAAAGGAGCTCTTCCAGTCGAAAGTTGTGTAGAAGATGACCACGGACCTGTTTCCAGTCTTCTTGACCCAGTCAATATACCCACACACAGCAGAGAGTGCTTCAGCGGCATCGTAGTCGGACTTCGGGTAGAACTCCTCTACATCGGTAACAACGTTCGGATCAAGGTTGTAGAGGAATGGACTTACCACTCGCCACCCTAGCGACGAACCCTCTTCTTCCACAGTCGCAAGGTCTGCTAGCCCCTGGAGCATGCCAACGCGCACTTGAGCTACGGCCTCGACGGATGCCAGAACTCCTATCAGGAGCAGTAACATAACTGCTCGTTTCATAGCGCATCACTCCTTTGTCTCCCCGATAGAACAGTGTATCAAGTGAGTAACGCCAAGACAACCGTGGAAGAGAACCTTTCGCTCGAGAACTGCCAGTTTGGAGACGGGTCGTGTCCTGTCAAGTGGCGTAGAGGAGGGCTCCCCTGGACTGCCTTGACTACGCGAGGAACCCTTTCCCTCCCGCCACCGGGGCCAGCGAGGCCGGGACTTTCTCTCTTGTCGTGTTGATTTGTGCTGTCGCCCCGATGTTGAAGGAGCGTTGCGGGGCGGCTCGCGCTCGTCCCGCTTCTCCTCGGGCACTGCGCTGAGCTGTCGCAGAGAGCGCAAGTGATGATTGCTTTCAATGTACGTCCTATGTTATCATGTCCCTATGGACCGTAAGCGCCATTTAATGTGGTCACCTTTCATGCCAGGAGGGGATTAAGCATGGTATTTATGATCGTCATATGGATAGCCTCAGCGGTTCTTTGCTCGTACGTCGCAGGTCAGAAGAGAAGGGACAAGGTCACCTGGTTCCTGGCTGGGCTCTTCTTTGGAGTATTCGCGATCATCGCGGTCGTGGCTGTTCCCACGCTGACAGAGGAGGAGAAACGCAAACGGGAACAAGACGCAATGCCTGAGGAAGATCCAGAACTTGAAGAGTGGCGAGAGAAGATGAAGCAGAAGCTTGACAGGTGATGATCAATCGCTGTCCCAGCTCTGCCAGGTGCGTTGTAAAAGAGCACACATCCTACCTTGGCAACAGACGAGTGGAGTTGGCTACGCATTCTCGTGAATTTCCTTAAGTTGCTTCATCGCTGTAGGATGGTCTGCTAAGACGTCGCTATGAGAGCATCAACGGTCTGATATGCTAGGCACAAGGGTGTCGACGCCCGCGAGGACATCGCCGTGCTAGTTGGCGAACCAATAATTGTCCGACACGACAGAAAATGAAGGTCACCACTGATATGACCGAGGTATTTGCCGCATACGGGTGTGCTGCGTACTATGCGCAGCTTCTCGAATACGACCTTCTTTCGGTGTGGATGCTCGACTCGGTCACGCAAGGCGCATCCCTCACCCGAGAAGATCTTTACCAGTTCCAAGGCAAATGGAGTAGGAAGACGCTCGGCAAGCTCCTGCATCCGTTGAAGCAGTCGTCACTGATTCCTGAGGATCTCAAGGAGTTCCTCGAAACCGTCAGGAGGACACGAAACACGCTTGCTCACGATTTCTTCCTTACCGTGGCCGAAGACCTCCGATCCTCAGAGGGTCGCGAGAAGGCCAAGGCCAGGCTGGAGGAGATGGCCCGGATCCTGGCGGAAGGACAAGAGTTCTTGGTCAACGTGCTGACGACGTACGGGAAGGACTTCAGCATCGACTACGGCGCCATTCGCAGGAAACTGCTCAAGGAGAACCAGGAGAATGCCAGAGCGGGCGTTTCAAGCGACGCTTGACAGTGTGGTCGAACGCAACCGTTAGGCGGCTCATCGAATCATGAAGAAAGGTCGGTGCAGACTCTGTGGCGAAGTGCGTGAACTCACGGAGGACCATGTTCCGCCTCTCGGCACAGTGGGATTAGGCAATCTAGATGTATATGATTTGACTCAGTACCTCTCATGCTTGCCAACCAAGCCGCGGCGCGCATTCCGCAGCGTCAAGTACCGGACGCTGTGTCGTGAGTGTAACGGGGAGCGCCTTGGCGCTCTCTACGATCCATCCTTGGTAGACCTCTGCAACGCTACCGCAGCATGGATCCGTTCGCAATACCAGCTGCGTATTGCTCTTCCTTCGACCTTCAAGGTCCGCACGAAGCCTGGGCGGGTAGCGCGCGCAATCATTGGCCACCTGATTGCTGCTGACAGCCACAGTGCGCAGACGACCCCGCTCGTCGATGCCCCGATGCCGAACGCAATGCGCGAGTATTTCCTCGGCCCCGGACGGCTACTGCCTGAGGACTTGG
>CAZBWD010000052.1:0-10368 GCA_964495585.1 uncultured Thermotogae bacterium | reverse complement strand
GGCTCCGCGCGCTTCCCGTATGAGGCGAAGTTGGAGCAGCCGACCCGCCACAGCTCGGGCAGGACCACAAGCTCGGCGTCGCCGGCCTCGTCGAGCAGACGGCTGATCCGGTCGAGCCGCTGGGCGTCGGCCTCATCGGTTACCCACGGCTGAACCACAGCGATACTGACCTTGGAATCCTTGCCTGTTTCTTCCATTCTATTCCGATTCTATCTATCCGTCCACGGGTTGAGCAAGCTCAACGGCCAGGGCGTTTGGCTTTTGGTGTGATACTTGTTACAATGTGGGACGTTTGACCGTCCTGGCGGGGTGATGAGGGGATGACGGAAACGTGACAAACGGGTGGAACGAGAAAGGGATAGGGGGGTGCTCATGATCGATCTCAAGGATTTCCGCATCTTCTCGGATCTCAAGGAGAAGGATCTCGAGAAGCTGCAGGAAAGCACGCGCAGGATCAAGTACGGTCGCGGGGAGATCATCTTCCAGGAGGGGGCGCCGGCGTTCGGGTTCTACCTCGTCTTCGACGGGATGGTGAAGCTCGTCAAGCGGAGCATGCGCGCCAAGAGCCAGATCCTGAAGATCGTAGGGCCGGGGGAGCTCCTCGGTGAGACGACGCTCTTCGACAAGGGGAGTCACAACGCTTACGCCAAGACGCTCGAGCCGGTCATCGTGGGGTTCATCGAGCGGGGGGACTTCTTCTACTTCCTCGAGCGGCACCCCAAGACGATCTTCCGCCTCTACGAGAAGCTGTCCGAAGAGCTGAAGGCCTTCCAGAACAAGCTTGCTGAGCGGTCGTACTCCTCGAGCAAGGAGCGGCTCGCCCGCCTGATCCTCCACCTCGGCAAGAGCGGGGTCGAGCTGTCCCGCGCCGAGCTCGCGGAGATGGCGGGGGTTTCGTCGAAGACCGCCATCCGCACGCTGAGCGAGCTCGAAAGCCGGGGGATCATCGCCATCGAGAGCCGCAAGATTAAGATCCTCAGGGAGGAGTACCTCCAGAAGATCATGGAGCCGTTCTCCGTCTCCCTGGATCCCAACCTGATCATCTGATCACTGTCAAAGAAGAACGTCTTTCCGGCAGGTGATGGGTGTCCTTTCCCGGAGGCCTGTACGTTTCTATAGTTAGTTCAGACATTTGTCTGGTCGGGAGGGCGGTGCCGGCCTCAGCGGAGGGCGGTTATACAGTGGTGGATAGACTGAACCCCATCGAGAGGACGATCATCGCGATCGTCGCCTACGGCATCGCGCTGCTTGCCGTGTCTCTCCTCTACGTTTCCGGGTTTCGATCTGCAGGGGTGGTCTTCGCCGTGCTCGGCGTCCCGCTGTTCCTCGTCGCCCTCTCGCTTCGCCTGCGTGGCGGGCTGGTGTTGGGGGTCGTCACCGCCGTGCTCGGGATCCCGTTTCTCGGGTTCAGCCAACCGGGACTCCTGGGGGTGCTCTTGTGCATGGGGCTCGTCCTTGGCGGGGGGATCGGTTGGATCAACGAGCAGCGGGAGGTGCGCCGCGAGCGGTGGCGCCGGTCGAAGAGCCTCGAGGAACGCTATGATGACGAGATCTTCGAGAACTCGCTCAACATTGTGCACTTCGTGGACAAGGACGGGACCGTGTTGAAGCGCAACGAGGCGTCGCGAAGCGCTCTGGGCTATCCGATGCAGCGGTCGCTCCAGCTGTCGGAGTACGTGCACCCCAACGACATGGAATCGATGAAGGCGGAGCTGCTCCGGCTGTTCGAGCGGGGGGAGGTCCGCGATGTGAAGCTGCGGTTCGTCTCACAGGAAAAGACCGCGATCCCCGTCGAGCTTAAGGCCACGCGGGCCACGGAACGGGTGGCGGTACTCGAGGCGCGGGACCTCCGCCAGCAGGTCGAGCTCGAGCGCCGTCTCATGGAGACCGAGGCGCGCTACCGCTACCTGATCGAGGACGCGATCGATACCCTCGACTCCGGGATCGTCATCACGGACAAGAAGGGGCAGGTCGTGTGGGCGAACGAGACGATCGGACGGTTCTTCGGTGTGGACCGGGATCGCCTGATCGGGATCGATGCGCTGCGCGCCTTCGGTCGCTACGCCGGCGCCTTCGAAAGGCCGGACGGGATCGGCGAGGTCGTCAAGAGGGCGAACGAGACCGGCGCCCGGGTCGACGCCTACGCCTGTCGAATCCGGCCCGCCATAGGACGGGAGGAGCGGGCCCTGGAGTACCGCTCGATCCCGATCGAGACCCAGCGGTACAAGGGCGGTCGGATCGACCACTACATCGACATCACGAAGATCAAGCAGTTGGAGGAAGGCCTGCTCGAGAAGACGCGCAACCTCGAGCGCAGCAACGAGAAGCTCGAGGAATTCTCGCACGTGGTCTCCCACGACCTCAAGGAGCCGCTGCGCACGATCGAGGCGTTCAGCGGATTCCTGCTCGAGGACTACGCGGACAGGCTCGACGAGGAAGCGGTCGGCTACCTGCAGACCCTGAAGAAGACCTCCTCGCGTATGCGGCAGCTGATCAACGACCTTCTGAACCTCGCCAGCATTCACATGGACACCGCGTCGTTCGAGCGGGTGAACGTGCAGGGAGTGCTCGATGAGATCAAGGTCGACCTTGACGTGCGGCTGCGCGGGGTCAACCTCCAGGTCGAGGACGACCTGCCGACGGTGCGCGGCAGCCGCAGCCGGATCCGGGAGCTGTTCAGCAACCTGATCGTGAACGCCATCAAGTACAACGACAAGGCGCTGCCCACCCTGCACGTCGGATGGCAGAAGGGCAAAGAGAAAGGCGGGATGTGCACCTTCTTCGTCAAGGACAACGGAATCGGGATCGAGACCCGGTACCAGGAGCGCATCTTTGCCATATTTGAAAAACTGAACCCAAGAGAGGACTATGAAGGCACTGGCGCTGGCCTTGCGATCTGCAAGCGGATCGTCGAGGAGCATGGGGGGAGAATCTGGGTAGAATCGGAAGTCGGGAAGGGAAGTGCCTTCTACTTCACAATCCCCAAGGTGGATGCCAGGAGCGAGGTGGAAATCAATGCTTAACCCAGAGAAGATAAAGGTCCTCGTTGTCGAGGACAACCCGGACGATATCACGATCATCAAGCGGGCCATGCGCAAGAGCGAGGTCAAGTGCGAGCTCTCCTTTGCCTACGACGGGGAAGAGGCACTCAACTTCCTCTATCGAAAGGGCGAGTACGAGGATGCCCCCAAGCCCGACCTGATCCTCCTGGACCTGAACCTGCCGAAGATCGGCGGCCTGGAGATCCTGGACAAGATCAAGCAGGATGACAAGCTCCGCCGGATCCCCGTGATCGTGTTGACGATCTCGGAGCGTGAGGAGGACATGATCCGCGCCTACGACAGCGGCGCCGCGAGCTTTATGACCAAGCCCGTCGATTCCAAGGACTTCGAGCGGCTGATCCAGACCGTGCAAGACTACTGGCGGATCGCCCGGCTTCCCCCCGAGTAGTCCGGACATCCGGCACCTCGCCCGCGGACGTCGAGGTCGTTCGACCATCCCCAACGCCTGTCCCACCGCTCACCGCTGACCCCATCGCCGCCCGCCACCCGGTGTACGCTCTCCGTAGCTTAGGCAAGGAGCGAGAGATGGACACAAAACGGCTACGGCTGAGTGAATGGGAAACGCCCCAGGCGACAAGGCTTCATCCGTTACCTCCTTACCGGTTCCTCACCGTCAGGCATCACGGTGAGTTCTTGTCCACCCTCGCAAAGAGCACGAAGCACCACACGACCGCAGGCTGTCCCGAAAGGGATCCTTAGCAAGATGCCGTAGAACAGCCAACGGTTCTTACCCTGGGGAGGTGGGTGCAGGCAGCAGCCCCGCCTCCCCTGCCCCTTTTACCCCTCTACTTCCCGGAGATGAGGTAGGTGTGGATTGTCCTCGCCAGAGCGGCCGCCTGCGCCGCTTCCTGTGGGTTCAGGTCGTGACCGATCAGTGCCACCAGGGCGTCGACCTGTGGCAGGATCGCCGCGGGCAGGTCCGCGCGCGGGTACGGCGCGTCCTGCGGCCCGAGGAGGATCGTCTCGAGGCTGGGATCGATCCGCTGGATCGGGCGCTGGTCGAGCAGGGTCTGTGTCACGAAGGCGGCCGCGAACTCCCAGGCCTCCTTGCTCTCCCTCAGCTCGTCGAGGGTGGTGGTGAACACGCTCTCGAGCTGTTTGTTCACCGCGGAGATCGCGGCGAAGAAGCCGTCGTCCGACGCCTGCGAGAAGACGGGCAGGCTCGGCGTCTGCAGCGCCGCGATCCCGGCGATCGTACCGTGGTATGTCGTAGAGAACACCTCCAGGCTCCCGCGCAGGTGGGCGACCAGGGTCGCCTGCCCGGCCTGTTGTGAGCCGGTCTGTGTGATGAACATCACCTGCAGGTCGGTGAGCCGAGTCGAGAAGCTCCGGCACGCCCCGTCGAGCCCCGAGGGGATCGCGAGTGCCGTGCCGGAGAAGAGGTAGCCCGCGTAGCTGCGGTAGAGTGCATAGAGGGGGGCGAACGCGGTGTAGGCGTCGGCGAACATCGATCCGAGCACCGCGGGGGACGCCGCCGCAAGGAGCGGGAGCGCGACGAGGACGCAGACGAGAATCGATGCCGTTCGCCGGAGCATGAACCGATTATACGCCCTGAGCCACGCGCCTCACTTCCCCGGACACTGCGCGGCGACCGCGGCGTCGATCCTCTTGTCCGCGTAGGCCTTGTCGAAGTGCGATGCGAACTGCGCGGTGAGCTTCGCCGCGCGGGCGTCGTAGGCCGCCTGGTCCTGCCAGGTGTTCCGCGGGTCGAGAAGGCGCTCCGGCACGTTCGGGCAGCGGCGCGGCACGCTCAGGTGGAACGTTGCGTTCTCGGCGTACGGCACCTCCTCCAGGGCGCCTGTAAGCGCTGCCTCGACCATCGCCCGGGTCAGGCCGATCTCCATGCGCTTGCCCACGCCGACTGGCCCGCCGCTCCAGCCGGTGTTCACGAGGTAGACCCCGGTGCCGTGCCGCTCCATCCTCTCGCCGAGCAGCCGCGCGTAGACGTCGGGGTTGCGCGGCATGAACGGCTCGCCGAAGAACCGGGAGAAGGTCGTCTTCGGCTCGACGACGCCCGTCTCGGTCCCCGCGAGCTTGCTCGTGTAGCCCAAGAGGAACCAGAGCATCGCCTGCTCGCGGGAGAGCCGGGCGATCGGCGGCAGGACGCCGTTGGCGTCGGCGGTCAGGAAGAGGATCGTCCTGGGGTGTCCGCCGCGGGAGGACGGCTTGACGTTCGACAGGTAACGTAGCGGGTAGGAAGCGCGGGAGTTGGGGGTCAGCCGGTCGTCGTCGAGGTCGAACGTGCCGTTGGGGTAGATCATCGCGTTCTCGACGATCGCGCCGTGGGAGAGCGGATCGTCGGTGTGGAACACGGCGCGGTGGATCTCCGGCTCCTTCTGCGGGTCGAGGCCGATCAGCTTGGCGTAGCACCCGTCCTCGAAGTTCGCGATCCCCTCATCGCTCCAGCCGTGCTCGTCGTCGCCGAGGAGCGCGCGGTTCGGGTCGGCGGAGAGCGTCGTCTTGCCGGTCCCCGAGAGCCCAAGGAGGAGCGCCGTCTCCCCGTTTGTGCCCTCGTTTGCCGAGCAATGCAGCGGCAGGATCCCGATCGACGGGAGCAGGTAGTTCATCACCGTGAACAGGAGCTTCTTCACCGAGCCGGCGTACGCCGAGCCGTAGACCACGCCAATCCGGCGGTCGAAGTCCATGGTGATGACCATGCGCGAGGTCACCCCGGTGCGCGGGTCGATCCGCAGGCGGCCCGCGTAGCGCTGCGGGTCGAGCTTGTCGAACGGCAGGACGAGGACGGTGAACGGCCGGTCGGCAAGCAGGCTCCCTTCGATTCCCTCGGGGACCGGTCGCAGCATGTTGTCGGTGAACAGGGCGGTCAGCGCCCGGTCGGTGACCGTCTTCACGGGGAGGGCGTAGGCGGGATCGGCGCCGAGCGAGCGATCGGTCACGTAGAGGCGGGGCTTCTTCGCAAGAGCGCGGAACGCGTCCGCGAGGACCCTGTCGAGCGTCTCCTCGTCGAGCGGCAGGTTGTTCGGGGAATCCCAGTCGATTTCCTTTTCGCTTTCCGGCCGCCGGACGATCAGCGTGTCCTGCGGGCTTCGCCCGGTCGACTCCGGCGGGGTCCAGGTGGCGAGCGCGCCGCAGGCGCTGACGAGCGCCTCCCGGTGGGTGATGACGTCCTCGATCAACTTGGCGCGCGGTGGGTTCTCGACGAGCGTGGCTCGGCCCAAGAGCTCATGAAGCGACTTGGCGAAATCCATGTGCATCTCCCCCGACTTGCGGGCTCCGCGTCGCACGCGCGGGCGAGGCATCATACCGCACCCCGGTGGGAAATTCACCGATCCGGTGGGTATCATCGGTCTTGCGATGGACGCATTGAAGGACGAGCTGTGCCGGGTGATCGAGACCGCTGCCTCCTTCCCGGTGGCGTGCCGTACCGCGGTGAACCTCCTCGCCCGCCAAGTCCCGCACTACAACTGGGTCGGCATCTACCTGCGACAGGGTGATGAGCTCGTCCTCTCTGCCTGGACCGGGCCCGAGGCGACGGAGCACGTTCGGATCCCTGTCGGGCAGGGCATCTGCGGGCTTGCCGCGCACACCGGTGAGACAGTGATTGTCGATGACGTGAACGCCGATCCCCGGTACCTCGCCTGCTTCCCGCACACCCGCGCCGAGATCGTCGTGCCGATTCACCGGGATGGTGAAGTGATCGGCGAGATCGACGTCGACAGCGACCAGCAGGCCGCCTTCTCCGTGGCGGACCAGGCGCTCCTCGAAGGCGCTGCCGCGCTTCTCGGGCGCAAGGCCCCACCGAACGCCGTCTGAAGGGCGGTACCGAACTCGTGGGCGCGACTTGGCCGATCACGACCCGAGGCGCAGCGGAACGGCCGGCGGTTCGTAGTCACTTCAGAAGACATTGTGGGTCTCGTGCTCGATGGGTAGTTTCAGCCTATCCCGGGCTGAAGACGGGTGGGGGCGACGCATTCTTGCGCGGCTCGTTGCTGGTGCTTGCGGTCCGTGCGCAGGCCTCATTCGAATACGGAGAGATGCCGGCGCTGTTGTAGGCGTATACGCGATAACAGTAGACGGTGTTACTCCCCAGACCTTGATCCAAGTAGCTTGTGGTATTTGGTGGCACCGAGGCGATCTCGCGGAAGTTTCTGCCCGATGTCCGCCGTTCGATCCGGAATCCCGATTCGTCCGTGGAGTGGTCCGTCCACGAGAGGTGGATCTGGGTCGACGACGCGGTGTTCGCAGTGAGCCTGCTCGGCTTCTGTGGAACGGGCGTGCGAGCGGACCACTTCCGACCCTGTAGTGAGGCCGCCTGGGGGCCGCCGTCCCAAGCTAAGAGGGCATGACCGGGCCCGGCACCGGCAACGGCTGCTTGTGGTGCGCCGCTGTGGTTCACCACCTCAGTGAGGACTGTCCCTGAACCAGCCGCGTTTGGCAGTACGTCGAGCGTCGCAGCCTCGACCCGCCAGGTGTCAGCTTCTGAAGAACCGGCTGCGAAGCACACAAGGAACTCGTGGTAGACCCCATCGGGAGCTATCGTCGGTTTGCCCACGATGCCGAGGGAGCCTGGGATCCCGCCCTGACCAATGACGCGCGAGCCGTCGGTCACTATGTACTGAATCTCGTAGAGGTCACCTGCAGACAGGTGCCTGAAGACAACAGTGAACCCACCATCCGATCCATTGGACGCCACCGCCGGATCGCCGTCTCTGGTCTGGTCATAGGCGAGAGTCAAGACCGGTCCCAGGTCGTAGCCTCCCTGAAGGGATCGAAGGATGGCTCTTCCCTCGATGGCGACGTTGTCCGATGAGTAGCGGCGCTCCCACGACACGAAGTAGTCTGACCCTGCTTCGTGATTCACGGATGGATGCATCGCATCGTTTATGATGGACCATCCGATCGTGAACTCGGGTCCCTCCGGCCCGGTCGCGGCTGAGTAGAAGCGCCCTCTGATGGCGTACGCGATGTTGCCGAAGTTCTCCTCCTCCCAGACGATGAGGTAGTTTCCAGTCGTCCTCGATCCCCCGATGTCGGGCCGCGCCTCTACGCGCCAGTCCGAGTCGATGCACCGGTAGCCGCTCGTCGCCCCGGCAGGCGATACCGTACAGGCCCAGATCGTGCTTGAGTTCCACGCGGCGTCGTGGCTCTCCCAGGCGACAACCCACTGGTTCCTGCCTGCGCAGGCGACTTGCGGCCTGAGATTCTGGTACCCCTCGTTTCCGATGAGGAACTCGATGCCGGAACTCGATCCATCCTTGTCCAGGACCTGCCCGTAGACCTGGATTGCGCCGGAAGCAGGGCTCGCCTCCTGCCACACGACGAGGAACTCCCCAAGAGAAGGATTGTAGGAGACGGCCGGCGCTTGTCTCGTTTTGGCTGGTCCGGTAGCGATTTTGAGGATCGGGCCGACGTACGCCCAGACGGACAGATCGATCCCGCACACCACGAGGGCTATGATCAGCGCTACTGCGCTGCCGCGAGAGCGAAAAACGCCCCGCATGGGCGTTCGTGATTCTCTCGAGATCCTTGGTGGCTGGACCACCGTGAGCATGGTGTGTACCTCCTTATCAGTTTCTCTTTCGACACCATGAGGGTTGCGGAGAAGTCCGAGCAGAGTGCACCTGGGGATCTCCCTCCATGCGACCTCTCTTCGTTGGCGGCGGGCTGGCGCGACGGGTATTCGGGCTTGCGATGGCGCGGCGTAGTCCCCCTTGAGGCCGGAAGTGCCTTGATGCCGAGCGTCGATCGGGGAGACGATCGGGCGCGTTGGTACCTTGTCCATCCATAGCATTAGGCCATATTGAAGTGTAACGCGATGGGGTGTAGCACGTCAACTCCCGGATGCCGTGGCTTCTTCCTATGGAAGTGTTCTCCTCGAAAAGGGATACCGGGCAAGTGCGTGTTGCGCTGCTCTTGTTTGGGGGCGCGAAGGGGTGGTCGGTCGAGGTTTGTTGGAAGGGATCTCTTCGCGGCAAATGGGGCACGGAGGAGGTGCTGATGGCGCTTGCCCCCTTAAGTCAGGTCAAGAAGGTCCTCAAGATCCTGAAGTCGCCCCTTTCGCCCAACCAGATCGCGTTCTCCTTTGCCCTGGGCGTCTTCGCGGGCCTGCCGCCGATGGGGCTCCACGTGATCGTCCCGATGACGATCGCCCTTCTCGTGCGCTGCAGCTTCCGTGCGTTCCTGCTTTCCATGGGCCTGTTCAAGCTGCTGTCGCTCCTCGTCGCGCCGGGTAGCCACGCGGTCGGCCGCTTCCTCCTCGATACGCACCGTGGCCTCGATGCGATGTGGCGCGTCCTCTTTCAGCTGCCGGTTGCCGCGCCGATGGGCTACGGCCGCTACCTCCTCTTCGGGAGCCTTGTCTTGTCTCTTGCGATGGCGATTCCCGTCTTCTTCGGTGTCCGCTTCTTGACGATCAAGTACCGCGACTCGTTCGCCACCTGGGTGAGCGGGTGGACGGTGTCGCGGAAGTTGCGCGGCAAGCGGGGAACCGGTGCGTTACGCTTCCTCCTGACCGGCGGCGAGGCGAAGTACGTCGGCGCCAGGCGCCCGTGGGGGGCGTTCCGCTTTGTCCGCAAGGAGATGCTTGTCGTGCTTCCTGCGGTCTACGCGCTCTGTTACTTGATCGCGGCAGTGATCATTCCGTTCTTCGCCGGCCGGATCGCGACCTCGGCGGCAACGTTCGTCATTGGCGGCGAGGTGGCGGTGGAGAAGAGCACGTTCAGCCTGTTCACCGGCCGGCTCGATCTGGCCGACCTCTCGGTCCAGGATCCGAACAAGCCCAACGAGAACGTGCTCGAGATCCCGTCGCTCACGGTCGATGCCGGGATGCTGCCGCTCTTCGAGAAGCGCGTTGTGTTCAACGCGGTGAAGATCAGCGACGTCTACCTCCACGTGAAGCGGCAGGCCGACGGCACCCTGAACGTCGACGACTTCACGCAGGGGTGGAATGCGGAGGGGTACCTGGAGTGGGCGAAGGCGCACGCGGGTCAGGTGGATTGGCTGAGCCTCCTGCGCCGGTTCATCGACTACCTCGGGCAGCCGCGGCCGCGGAAGGCCGACCTTTCACGCTACGCCGGCGGCCGGTCGTTTCCTGGCTTCGCGCCCGCGTTCGCCGTGGAGCGCGTGGAGATCGGGCGGGTGCACTTGACGCTCGACGACGCGCGCCGGCCTGATGAGCCCTTCCCGCCGCTCCTGTTGCAGGAGGTCGAGATCGCGAACCTTGCCTCGCCGGCGCGGCTGGCGCGCGAGCCGGTGGAGGTCCGCCTCACGGGACAGGTGAGGGACGACCCACAGGCGACCTTCACCCTCTCAGCGCGGTTCGACGACCGGGGAGACGTGTCAAGAC
>CAZBWD010000051.1:0-10430 GCA_964495585.1 uncultured Thermotogae bacterium | reverse complement strand
AACAGGTGAAGAACTACCTCTTCGATCAGTACCTACGGACGCATCGCCAGGCCGAGGAACTTCTGAAGCAGCACGAATCGAAGACGCTCGAGTTCAAGTCGACCCTTCGGTGGAACCTGCGCGAGGAACGCAAGGATCCGTCCACCGTGACACATGCCGTGCTCAAGACCATTGCGGCCTTCCTGAATACGGATGGGGGCGATCTCCTCATCGGTGTGGCCGACGACAAGGCGATCGTTGGCGTTGAGGCAGACCGATTCGAAAACGAGGACAAGTTCCTCCTTCACCTCAGCCATGTGATCGGAGCAGCCTTGGGCAATCGTGCTGGCACTTGCGTTGATGCGAAGATGGAGACGGTGCAGGGGAAGACTGTCTGCCTGGTGAGCTGTGGCCGGAGCCCGGAACCCGTGGTTCTCAAATGGCGGGGCACCGAGGAGTACGAGGGCGGCGACTTCTACATCCGAAACGGCCCTCAGAGTGTGAAGCTCGATCCCGATAGCGCAGCCGAATACATCCGAACGCGGTACCGTGATACGAATGCGTCGTAGCCTACAAGGGTCACGTTTTCCGCCTTCCTAGAACGGTTGCGCCTACTCCTCGTCCTTGCTCCACTACCCGATGAGATGGATTCGGTCTGTCGCCCGGAGAGCCACTGGAGCCGTGCGTTGATGAAGACGGCGAGATTCCGCCACTTCGTCGGAAGTCGACGGCCTTCCAAACACCACAAATTCTGCAGATTCCACTTCTTGCGAGCGCGTTTCGCCCTAGTACTTAGCGGGCTAAAATCGCGGAACGCGGTTTGAGGTCCGCTGTCGGTTCTAGCCGCAGTCCGGCATGGCGCTTACTTACGCAAGCAAGTACTAGTGGGGCCTGACACGTTCTGCCGCTTGACGGGTGAAATTTTTTCACTATACTGAAAGGTATGGATCGCAACGTGGGTCAAGGAGTCCGTACGCTGCGGCAACAGAAGGGTTGGACACTCGAGGACCTCTCTTCGCGGTGCGGGCTGTCGATCAGCTTCCTCTCCCAGGTCGAGCGGGGTCTCTCCTCGCTTTCCATCTCCTCACTCCACGCCATCTGCGACGCGCTCGAGGTACCGGTGACCCACTTCTTCGCGAGCACCACGACCGACGGCCCGCTGGTCGTCAGGGCCGGGAAGCCGCGCGGCCGGATCCAGATCGGCGACTCACAGGTGACCTACAACATCCTCTCCAACTCGATCTCCAATCGGGTCCTCGAGGCGCTGATCGCGGAGTATCCCCCGCACTACCTGCCGCCGCTCGTCCGGCACGAGGGGGAGGAGTTCGGGTACGTCCTCGAAGGGACAGTCCGGCTCGAGGTCCAGGGCCAGGAGGAGTTGCTCGGCCCGGGGGACAGCTTCCACATCGTCTCCTCGCGGCTTCACACGGTACAGAATCCCACTGATAAGCCAGCAAGGATCCTGTGGGTGCTCACGATGAAACTCTTGGAAGGAGGAGGGTATCTGTAATGGCGAAACGGGTAGCCGTCGACATCGGAGGGACGTTCACGGACTTCGTGGCGCTGGACGAGGCAAGCGGAGGAATCGTCCTCGGCAAGGCGCTCACCACCCCGGCGAACTTCGCCGATGGCGTCATCCGGACGATCCACGACAGCAGGATCGATCCGCACGAGATCCGTCAGTTCGTCCACGGCACGACGGTCGTCATCAACGCCCTGACCGAACGACACGGAGCGAAGACCGCGCTTCTCACCACGCGGGGGTTCCGCGACGTGCTCGAGATCCAGCGGGCGAACCGCACGGACATGTACAACCTCTTCTACGAGAAGCCCAAGCCGTTCATCTTGCGGCGGTTCCGGTACGAGGTCGGGGAACGGGTCGACTGCCAGGGCGAGGTAGTCCAGCCATTGTCGGAGGAGGACGTGATCGTCGCGGTGGAGGCGTGCCGGCAGGCCGGCATCGAGGCGATCGCCGTCTGCTACATCAACGCCTACGCGAATCCGACCCACGAACAGCGGACCCGCGAGCTCGTCGAGTCGCTGTGGCCGGACGTCTCGGTGACTGTGTCCCACGAGATCACGCAGGAGTGGCGGGAGTACGAGCGGACCAACACCGCGGCGCTGAACGCCTACGTGCGTCCGGCAACGGATCGCTATCTCTCCACACTCGATCGCGAACTGTCGCGCATGGGGGCGGGGAGCACGAAGCACGCCATGCAGTCGAACGGCGGCACGACGACCTTCGCCCAGGCGCAGCGGGTGCCGATTCACCTTGTCGAGTCCGGGCCGGTCGGCGGCGTGATCGGGGCGAGCGTCGTCGCTCAGGCGATCGGCGAGGCGAGCATCATCTCCTTTGACATGGGCGGGACGACGGCCAAGGTCAGCCTGATCGACAAGGGCAACTTGAAGATCAACACCGACTACCACCTCGAGCGGACCGCGGTCTGGGCCGGCTACCCGCTGAAGGTCCCCGTCGTCGACATCGCCGAGGTCGGGGCCGGCGGTGGGTCGATCGCGTGGATCGACTCGGGCGGGGCCCTGCATGTCGGCCCGCGCAGCTCCGGCGCCGATCCCGGTCCAGCGTGCTACGACCTCGGCGGAACCGAGCCGACGGTGACGGATGCCAACCTCCTCACCGGCCGGCTGAGCGCGGAGTACTTCCTAGGAGGCCAGATGCGGCTGAGCGCGGAGAAGGCGCGGGCCGCAATGCGCAAGATCGCCGAGCCGTTCGGCCTGTCGATCACCGAGGCCGCGCTCGGGATCCTGCGGCTCGCCAACGCCAACATGCAGGCGGCGCTCGAGCGGGTGAGCATCGAGCGGGGGTACGACCCGCGGGAGTTCGCCCTCGTCGCCTCGGGCGGCGCCGGCGCTCTGCACGGGGCGGCCCTCGCTCGGGAGCTGCACATGAGGAAGGTGATCGTTCCCCAGGCGCCGGGCCAATTCTCCGCCTGGGGCATGCTGATGACGAACCTCCGTCACGACTTCATCCGCACGCGGGTCATGTCCTGCGGGCCGGAGGACGCCGGCGAAATCGTCGCGGGCCTCGAGGCGCTCGAGGAGGAGGCGCGCGCCCAGTTCAGGGAGGAGGGATTCCCCCTCGAGCGGGTACGGATCGAGCGCTCGCTCGACCTGCGCTACAAGGGACAGGAGCATACCGTCCACACGCCGGTTCCCGAGGGGAGCCTGACCAACACGAGCAGCTTCCCGCGCCTGCTCTCCCGGTTCCACGAGCTCCACGAGCAGGCCTACTCCTTCCGCCAGGACGACCCCGTGGAGATCGTCAACCTCCACATCGTCGGGTGGGGCGAGGTGGACAAGCCGTCATTCAAGCCGCTTGCGCCCGACGGCCGCAGTCTGAAGAAGGCGCTCAAGGGACTGCGGCCTGTGATCTTCGAGGGCACCGGCACGACGCAGAGCAAGGTCTATGAGCGCAACCTGCTTCCGCCGGGTGCGCGGATCGACGGGCCAGCCGTCGTGGAGGAGCCGGCGTGCACGACGATCGTCTGCCCACAACAACGGCTGGAGGTCGACCGGTTCGGGAACCTGGTGATCACGGAGGTGACGAAGTGAGGACCAACCACACGATCGATCCGTTCACCGTCGAGGTGATCAAGCGGGCGCTGATCTCCGCCGCCGAACAGATGTTCGTCGCCTTCGGGCGGACAAGCAAGAGTTCGGTCATCTACGAGGTCCTGGACTACGGCTGCGCGGTGACCGACGCCAAGGCACGGATGATCGCTCAGGCGAACGGGATCCCGCCGTTCATCGGCGTGCTGACCGACGCCGTGAGCGAGGTCCTCACGAAGTTCGGCCTCGGAGGGCTTGCCGAGGGGGACGTGATCATCCTGAACGATCCCTATATGGGCGGCGCCACGCACCAGAACGACGTCGTCCTCGTCATGCCGGTCTTCTACCACGACAAGCCGATCATGTTCGCGGCGAGCAAGGGGCACTGGAACGACATCGGCGGCAAAGACCCGGGCAGCTGGTCGCCGGACGCTACCGAGATCTACCAGGAGGGGCTGCAGTTTCCCGCGGTCAAGCTGTTCGAGAAAGGGAAAGAGGTCCAGGGGATCGTCGACATCCTGACCCGCAACATCCGGATCCCGGAGATGATCTTGGGCGACATGCGCGCCCAGGCAGCCTCGCTGCAAGTGGCAGCGAACCGGATCATCCAGATCTGCGACAAGTACGGGCTGGACACGGTCCTCGAATCGATCGAGATCTACCTCGAGCAGGGCCGCCAGGAGGCGCTCGAGGAGCTGAAGACGCTGCCCAAGGGCGAGTTCACCGCGCAGGAGTACATCGACGACGACGGCCTGGGCGGGGATCCGGTGCTTGTTCAGGTGAAGGTGACGATCACCGACGAGGCCTTCATCGTCGACTACACCGGAACCGGCAAGACCTGCCGCGGCCCGATCAACGCGCCGCTGTCCGCGCTCATCAGCACCGCCAAGTTCGCCTACAAGGCGGTGGTCAGCCCGCACGGCTCCCCGAACGAGGGGCTGTTCATGCCGCTTCGGATCATCGTGCCGGAGGATACCGTGTTCAACCCGAGACGCCCGGCGCCGGTCAGCACCTACTGGGAATCCGACAGCTACGCCGGGGATGTGATCTGGAAGGCGCTCGCTGACGCGATCCCCCGCCGGATCACGGCGGGCCATTTTCTGAGCGTCTGCGGGACCACGGTGAGCGGCATCGACGACCGCACCGGGGAGTGGTTCTTCTCGGTCGAACCGAACGCCGGCGGGTGGGGCGCGGGCCAGGGCAAGGACGGCGAAAACGGCCTCGTCTGCTCGGGAGATGGGGAAACCTATGTCCTGTCGATCGAGGTCGCCGAGACCCGCTACCCGTTCATCGTCGATCAGTACACTCTCAACATCGTCGACGGCGGACACGGCCGGTGGCGCGGCGGGTTCGGGCTGGTGAAGGACTATCGGATTACGAACTCCCAGGCGTTCGTCACCGCGAGCTTTGGACGGAACAAGTTCCCGCCCTGGGGACTCGCCGGCGGGATGAATGGGACCCCGAACCAAGTCGAGGTCCGGACGACGGACGGCGAGGTCGAGCAGCGCGGCCGCTTCTCCAAGGAGATCCTCGCGACCGGGGATGTCGTGCGGTTCATCACCGGAACGGGCGGGGGATACGGCGACCCCAAGATGCGCGATCCGCAGGCCGTGGTGGACGACATCCTCGACGGATATCTGAACCCGGAGATTGCGGAGCGCGTCTACGGGGTGGCGGTCCTCGGCGATCCGCCGCGGCTGGACATGAAGAAGACCAAACGGCTTCGCGGGGAGGGCAGGTGAGGATGGAGCTCTGGGAGGCGATCAAGGGACGGCGAAGTGTACGGGCGTTCACCGATCAGCCGGTGGACCGCGAGATCCTGGAACGCCTGTTGGAGGCGGCGATTTGGGCGCCGTCCGGGGGGAACGCCCAGACGTGGCGGTTCACGGTGGTCGATGATCCCGCCTCGATCCGGCGGGTGAAGCTCGTCAGCCCGGGGCTGCTCGGGGATCCGGCGGCGGTCATCGTGGTCTGCCAGGACATCCACAAGGCGCGGGCGGCGGGCGGAGCTCTCGGCGAGACCGTTCTCGCCCCGATCGACGCGGCGATGGCAACCCAGAACATCCTCCTCGCCGCCCACGCGGAAGGGTTGGGAACCTGCACGATCGCTTCGTTTCATCACAAGGGCATCGCGCGGCTGCTTCATCTGCCCGACGGGGTCGACCCGATCCTCCTCGTATCGGTGGGATGGCCGAAGGCGGTCCCGCCCGCGCCGCCCCGCCGCCGCGAGGGTGTGTTCCGATTCGAGGAGGGATCATGACCGGGCAATCGGCCGAGACGGCGCTGTTCGAGCTCGTCGGCTACATGGTGACGAGCGCGCGCAACC
Source organism: uncultured Thermotogae bacterium (assembly GCA_964495585.1). Lineage (GTDB taxonomy): Bacteria > Bipolaricaulota > Bipolaricaulia > UBA7950 > UBA9294 > CAZBWD01. The sequence goes on along the minus strand of CAZBWD010000051.1, from coordinate 4,558 downwards.
TGCTCGACGAGACGCCGCTCTACGGTCCGTTCCGTCTGGTCGACGCCGCAAGCCGGCTCGTCTCGATTCTCGATTCGCAGGGGTTGGCAAGCGAGCGGCTGCGGTCGATGCAGGAAGCGATTGAGGAAGGGAAGTATTCGGTGATGCGTGAAGAGACGGAGTTCGCCGCCTACTTGGACGATCTCGTCGAGAGACTGATCGATCACGCCACCGGCGCAAGGGGAGGTGATGTGTAGGAAAGAACTCTTGGAAGGATCCTGGGAACCCCTACTTTCTCGGAGGTGGATGACGTGAAGAAGAATGTTGTACTCGCTGTTGTATTGCTGACAGTGCTCAGTTTCGGACTGGTCGCCTGGGCGGGAGGGCCGCTGCGCGTGACCTTCGCTTGGCCCACATACATCGATCCCGCGGTGGGATCGGACTTCTCGAGTTCCTCGTCGCTTGTGAACCTCTACGACACCCTGGTGTATCCGAATACCAACGGAGACCCGCTGGCGAACGTGGCTACGTCGTGGGACGTCTCGTCGGACGGCCTGACGTGGACGTTCCATCTACGCAGTGACGTGCTGTTCCACGACGGCACCCCGCTCACCGCGAGCGACGTCAAGTACTCCATGGACCGGCTGACCACGATCGGGCAGGGCTACGCCTTCCTGTTCGTCGGTCGCGTCAAGAGCACCCAGGTCATCGATGACCACACGGTGCAGTTCAACCTCTCCAAGCCATTCGGACCGTTCCTGACGGCGCTCTACCGGCTGTACATCGTGAATTCCAAGCTCGTCCTAGCGCACACCGTAGCCGCCGGAGCGTACGGAGACAATGGGGACTATGGGACGGCATGGCTCATCACCAATGACGCGGGCAGCGGCCCGTACATGGTGAAGGACTTCGCGGTCCAGTCGGAACTCGACATGGTGAAGAACCCCCATTACTGGCAGCCGATGGATCCCGCCACGCCCGATGCCGTCAGCTTCATCGGAACGACCGAGCCGGCGACGATCCGTACGATGATGTCCCGCAAGGAACTCGAGATCTCCGACCAGTGGCAGCCCGAGGAGTCGCTCAAGGCGCTCTCCCAGATCGCGGGGGTGAAGGTAGCGTCGTTCGAAGCGGCGACCGAGTTCTACCTGATGCTGAACACCAAGAAACCCCCGACCGACGACATTCACTTCCGCTTGGCGATGGCCTACGCCACCGACTACACGACGGTCGTGAACGCCATCTTCCCGGGGAGCGTTCAGGCGCGCGGCCCGGTGCCGCAGAGCCTGCCCGGCGCTGATCCGAACGTCTTCCAGTTCACCCGCGACCTTGCCAAGGCCCGCGCGGAGCTCGCGCAGTCGAAGTACGCCAAAGACCTCGCTCACTACCCGGTGGTCTACCACTGGATCGCCGAGGTGCCGGACGAAGAGAAGGTCGCCTTGTCGTTCATGTCGAACATGGCGGACATCGGGATCACGGTCAAGGTCGTGAAGGTACCGTGGCTGACGGTGGTCCAGGAGATGGGGAAGCAAGACACGAGTCCGAATATCGTCTCGGTCTTCGATTCCGCCAACTATCCTGAGGCGGGCTCGCTGCTGCAATCGCGTTACGCTTCAGCCTCCGCGCCGACCTGGGAGCAGAATGAATGGCTGCTCGACCCGACGCTCGACGGGATGATCACCGACGCTCTGGCGACCACCGATCGAGGGCAGCGGTTCGCGAAGTACGGACAGATCGAGAAGTACATCGTCGATCTGTGCCCGACGATCTTCCTGTTTGATCAGGCGGAGAAGCACGCGTATCAGTCGTCGTATGTGGACTGGCCGGCGGCGAACGGCCAGGTGATCCCGGTCATGGGCTACAACTTCGCGGCGCGGTTCATCAAGGTCAACGACTAGGCGGACAGGGCGGATCCCCATGGACCACGGGGATCCATACAAACGTGGGTGGGGAAGCGGCGCGTCCCCCCCCCCCCGCCTTGGGGCTCACGGAGAAAGGACGAGAACGATGAGTATTTTGAAGTTTCTGGGGAAGCGACTGGTATTTTCGATCTTCGTCCTGTTCGGACTCTCGATCCTGATCTTCACGATCTCTCGCGTCTTGCCGGGCGACCCGGTTCGCCTGGCCCTCGGATCCAGGGCGCCGGAGTGGGCCGTGCAGAACATGCGAAAACAGATGCACCTGGATCGGCCGATCCATGTGCAATACTACTACTGGCTTTCCGACGCACTGCGCGGTAATTTCGGGCAATCGCTCTATACCCGCCGCCCGGTCATCCAGGACATCAAGGAGTTCCTCCCCGCGACACTCGAACTCGCCCTGTTCGCGGGGGTGATCATGGCCATCTTCGGGATCCTGCTCGGTGCGGTCTCCGGCCGCTACTCGAACACCTGGGTGGACAACTGCGTGCGGATCTTCTCTTACATCGGGGTGGTCACGCCATCGTTCGTGTTTGCCATTCTGTTTCTGCTCTTATTCGGATACATCCTGAACTGGTTCCCCTCGGCGGGGCGTCTGACCGCCGGGATTGCCCGCCCGCCGGTGATCACCGGAATGGTGACGGTGGATGCTCTGTTGACCGGCAACCTCGCGGCATTCGGCAATGCGCTGTGGCACATGGTTCTGCCCGCGGTCAGCCTGGCGCTCGGCGGGATGGCGCAGGAGGCGCGGATTACCCGCTCGACGATCAGCGATAACCTCAGCAAGGACTACATCGCCTCCGCAAGAGGTTTTGGCGTGCCAGAGCGGATGGTCACCCTGAAGTATCTGCTCAAACCGTCGCTCATCCCGACGATCTCCATCCTGGGGCTCGATTTCGCGTCGCTTCTCGCCAACGCGTTCCTCGTGGAGCTGATCTTCAACTGGCCGGGATTCTCGCGCTACGGAATCAACGTGATGCTGAACAAGGACCTAAACGCGGTGGCGGCGGTGGTCATGGTCCTCGGGGTGGTGTTCATCGTCGTCAATATCGTGGTCGATCTGATCGTCGCCTGGCTGGACCCGCGGATCCGCCTGGGCGCGGAAAGGGGGAAATAGCGATGCCTGAGGTCCGTAACCCGCTTCTGGCGAGGCGATGGGAGGGGTTCAAGAAGGCGTGGTACAAGTTCTCGCGCAACCCCGTCTCGGTCGTCGGGTTGGCCTTCGTCCTCGGGGTCTCGCTCCTCGCGGTCTTCGCCCCGCAGGTCGCCCCGTATCCCGGCAGCGCCGGCAAGTACGTGAACTTCGCGCAGGCGAGCCAGCCTCCCAGCCTGAGGCACCTCTTCGGCACGGATGTCTTCGGGCGGGACGTGCTGTCGCGGATCTTCTTCGGATTCCGCTACTCCCTGATGATGGGCGTCGTCGTCCTGTCGCTCGTCGTGATCCCGGGGGTGGTGTTGGGACTCCTCGCCGGGTACTACCGCGGCACGTGGATCGACACGGTGATCATGCGGATCACCGACATCTTCCTCGCGGTCCCGCCGCTGATCCTCGCCCTGGCGATCTGTGCGGTTCTCACCCCGAGCGTGTTCAACGCGATGATGGCGGTATCACTGATGTGGTGGCCGTGGTACACGCGGCTCGTGTATGGGCTCGCCTCGTCGCTGCGCAACGAGTACTTCGTCCAGGCGGCCGAGGTGACCGGCGCAAGCCGCGCCCACATCCTGTTCCGCGAGATCCTCCCCAACTGCGTGTCGAGCATCTTCACGAAGATGAGCCTCGATATGGGGTGGGTCATCCTGATCGGCTCGGCGCTGAGCTTCGTCGGCCTGGGGGCGCAGCCGCCGACCCCCGACCTTGGCACGATGGTCGCCGACGGCGCGAAGTACCTGCCGGACCAGTGGTGGATCGCGATCTTTCCCGCCCTGGCGATCATGGTCACCGTCCTGGGGTTCAACCTGCTCGGGGACGGGTTCCGCGACCTGTTCGCCCTCGAGGAGGTCTAGGATGGCGGAAACGCTCCTCGAGATCGCCGGGCTGACCGTCGAGTTCAAGGTCTACGAGGGACGGCTGCGGGTGCTGAACGGCGTGCGGATGACCGTCCAGGCCGGGCAGCGGGTCGGCCTGGTCGGCGAGGCTGGCTGCGGGAAGACGACGACGATGCGCTGCGTCCTGCGGATCCTTCCGATCCCGCCGGGGAAGATCACCAAGGGGCGGATCCTCTTCCAGGGCCGCGACGTGCTGCGGCTCGGGGCCCAGGAGATGCAGCGGGTGCGCGGGCACGGGATCTCGATGATCTTCCAGGATCCCACCGCGGCCCTGAACCCGGTGTTTACGGTCGGGGACCAGCTGACGTCGGTCATCCGCTACGGGTCCCGCGAATCCCTCTCCCACAAGGCGATCCGCAAGCGGGCGATCGGCGTGCTGCGGGAGGTGAAGCTGCCCGACGCGGAGCGGATCTTCACCAACTACCCGGTGCAACTCTCCGGCGGGATGCGGCAGCGGGTGTGCATCGCGATGGCTCTATCCACCGAACCCGAGCTCCTGATCGCCGACGAGCCGACGACCTCGCTCGACGTCACGATCCAGGACCAGGTCCTGCGGCTCCTGAACGAGCTCGTCGAGCGCCACGGCACGGCGGTCATCTTCATCACTCACAGCC
>CAZBWD010000050.1:0-10552 GCA_964495585.1 uncultured Thermotogae bacterium | reverse complement strand
GAGGAAGACGGCCGTCTGTGTGATGGGCATCACGCTCAGGCACGCCTCGATGTCAGCGGTGAGGTTCGAGTGGGTGAGCAGCGCCCCCTTCGCCCCTCCGGTCGTCCCGGAGGTGTAGGCGAGGACCGCCACGTCCGATGCCGCGACCTCGACCCTCGGTGGCTCGCCGCCGGCGAGGAGCGCGGAGAACGGGATGCCGCCGTCCCCGTCATCGAGGTGAATGCGCAGCACGCCATCCTCGGGCACGCGGTCCAGCTCCTCCGAAGCGACAAAGGCCGCCTTGACCTCCGCCTGCGCGAGGATCGTCTCCACCTCGGTTCGGGTCAGGGTCGGATCGAGCGGCACCACCCAGGCCCCGAGGCGGGCAACGGCGAGCAGCGCCGCAGCGAAGCGGATCCGCGGGCGGGACATGATCGCGACCCGATCCCCCCTCTCGATCCCTCTGGCCCCCAGGCCGGCCGCCACGCGTGCGGCCATCTCGTCGAGTGCTTGATAGGTGATCTCGCGCGGCTCACCGGGTTTGTCATGCGTGTTGCGGATCGCCGGCCGATTCGGGAAGCGCTCGACCGAGCGGTGGAAGAACTGGGGAACCGTGAGAACCACGCACCCCTCCTAGGAGGACAGGTACTTCTCCGCCTCGATGGCGGCGGTGGCCCCGTCGCCGGCAGCGACGATCGCCTGCGCATAGCGATGTATCCCCACGCGCAGGTCCCCTGCCGCGAACACGCCAGGGAGGTTGGTCTGCCGCCGTTCATCGGTGATGACGTACCCCTGTTCGTCGAGGTCCACGATGCCTTCGAGGTACCCGGTCTCCGGGACATGACCGATGTTGATGAACAGCCCGTCGGCGGGAACCTCCTCGAGCTGCCCGGTGGCGAGGTCCTTCAAGACGACGCCCGTCAGGCGGTCCTGCCCGACGGCCCGCTCCACGACACGGTTCCACAGGAAGCGGATCTTGGGGTTCTCCATGGCGCGGCGCCGCAGGATCGCCGAGCCGCGCAGGGCGTGCGGATCCTCCTCGGGGTGGCGGACGACGATCCCCACCGACTCCGCGAACTTCGTGAGGAAGAGCGCCTCGGTCAGACCGGAGTCCCCTGCGCCGACCTCGAGGATCCGCTTTCCCTGGAAGAAGTACCCGTCGCAGGTCGCGCAGTAGGAGACCCCCTTCCCCTTCAGACGCTTCGCCCCCTCCACCGCAAGCTCACGGGGATGGGATCCGCCCGCGAGGATCAGCGTCCGGCCGAAGTACTCCGCGGCCGCCGCCTTGACCCGATACCCCCCGTCGGCCGGCGCGATCCCGGCGACCGCGTCGAGCGTGATCTGTGCGCCAAAGCGCTCCGCCTGCTTGCGCATCCGTGCCATCAGCTCCGGGCCAGCGATCTTCTCCTCGAACCCGGGGAAGTTCTCGACGTAGTCGGTCTCGTTCAACTGCCCCCCGGGGAGGGCCTTCTCCAGGACCAGGGTCGAGCGCTGGGCGCGGCCGGCGTAGATCGCGGCGGTCAGCCCTGCTGGGCCGGCTCCAATGATGATAACGTCGTACTGTAAGGACTTTTCCATGATGCGGCGATTATAAGTGACCGTCACGGAAGGTCAAAGTCCTCGATCACGAAGGTCCCCTTCGCCTCCTCGATCACCTGCTTCACCTTGAGCCTGGCCTGATCCAGGTCGGCCTTGATCCCCTTGGCGAGGCGGACCCCCTCCTCGAACAGGGCCAAGGCCTCCTCCAGGGGAAGCTCCTCCGCCTCGAGCCGCTGGGTCACCTCCTCGAGCTTCTTCAGGCGTTCGTCAATCGTCAACCGGTCTCACCTCCTCGACACGGGAACGGATCCGCGACCGGAGGATCCGCGTCTCGATCTGGTCCCCGACGGACAGGGACGATCCATCGCGCAGCGGGGCCAGCTCGCCGAGCCGGGTGGTCAGGGAGTAGCCACGCCGCAGAGGAAGGTTCGGATCGACAACCCGCAGGACATCGGAGAGGTGCTCGACCGTTTGGATCCGCCGCGCCCAGGCCTCCCGGCAGCCCCGCAGGAGCCGGTCGACCGCAAGGTCGAGCCGTTGGGACAGGCGCTCTACGGTCCGCGCGGGAAGCCGGAACACGTACCCCTTGAGGCTCGTCCCCAGCGTCTCCTCACGGCGGCGAAGGAGGGTCACGACCCGCCGCAGGGCCCGGGCGGTTCCCCGGTCGACGGCGGCGAGGATCTCGGCCCGGTCCGGGCTGACGAGCTCGGCGGCGGCCGACGGCGTCGGGGCCCGCACATCGGCGACGAAGTCACAGATCGAGAAGTCGATCTCGTGCCCGACCGCCGAGACGACGGGGATCGGGCAGGCGTGGACCGCGCGGGCAACTCCTTCATCGTTGAACACCGCGAGGTCCTCGAGCGACCCACCGCCGCGCCCGACGACGAGAACGTCGAGGGACTCCTGCGTGGCGGAGAACGCCTCGGCGCGCCGCAGCGCCTGGACAACCTCCTGCGGCGCGGCCTCTCCCTGCACCGAGCTCGCGAAGAGGAGAACCTCGGCCACGGGCCAGCGCCGCGCGAGCACCGACAGGATATCGTGCAGCGCCGCACCGGTCGGAGAGGTGACGACCCCGATCCGCTGCGGGAATCGAGGCAACGGGACCTTGTGCTGGGGGTCAAACAGCCCCTCCTTCTCGAGCTTGCGCTTGCGCTGCTCGAAGGCGAGCTGCAGCAGGCCGGCCCCGGCCGGCTGGATCAGGGAAGCCACGAACTGATACCGGCCGCGCGGCTCGTAGATCGTCAGGCGACCGTAGGCAAGGACCTCCATCCCATTCTCGATCTCGGCCACGGGCAGCAGGGCGACCCGCCCCTTGAACCGGGCGGCGGAGATCTCCGCGCGGTCGTCCTTGAGCGTGAAGTAGAGGTGCCCTGAAGCCGCGGCGGTGAGGTTCGAGACCTCCCCTCGCAGCCAGAGCGAGCCGACCCCCTCCTCCAGGAGTTGCTTGGCTTTTCTGTTGACCTCTGATACGGTGTAGACACGTTCGGTGACCATCCGTGCGAGTGTACGCCCCGGACCGAAGGGAAGCAAAGCGTGCTCCTTGCAAACCTAGGCGCTTTCGGCTATAGTCCGCTCGTATGGAGACAGGTCGCGAAGGCCGGTTCCCTCCCGCTATGCGGCTCAAGAAGGACGCGGATTTCGCGCGGATCTACCGCCACGGGCGAAAGCGGACGGGGACGTACTTCGTCCTGCACGTTCTCGGCTACGAGGGCGGGACACGGATGGGGATCGTCCTGCCACGCCGCTGGGGGAGCGCTGTGGAGCGTAACCGGGTGAAACGCCTGCTACGGGAGGCCTTCCGCTTGCACCGATGCGATTTCGATGGGGCGCAGTTTATCGTCCGGCCGCGCGAGGCGTGCAAAGGCCGTTCGTTCGCGCAGATCGAACGGGCACTTGTCGCGGAGCTTCGCGCCGCACGGATGAAGGAGAAGGACGATGGAGAAGGAAATCACCTTTCTGACGAAGGAGGGACACGCCCTCATCCAGCAGGAGCTTGAGAAGGCGAAGAAGATCCTCTACGAAGAGATCCCCGAAAAGCTCAAGGCCTCGAAGCTGAACGGGGGGGACCTGCGTGAGAACAAGGAGTACATGTACCTGCAGAGCGAGCAGCAGTACTACGAGCGTGAGGTCCGTCGCCTGACCACGGTGCTCGACTCCGCGCAGATCATCCCCGACGAGGAGATCACGCACGACGAGGTCGGCCTGGGCACGAGCTTCATCCTCCAGGACCTGGAGATCATGGAGAGCGGGACGTTCAGCCTGGTCAGCTCCGCCGAGGTCGACCTGGAGAAGGGGAAGATCTCCGTCGACTCGCCGGTGGGGAAGGCGCTCCTCGGCAAGCACGAGGGCGAGGAGATCGCGGTCGATCTCCCGTCGGGGAAGATCCACTTCCGCGTCATCGCGATCAACAAGAAATGAGCGATCCCCTCCTCGAGGCGCGACTCGAGAAGCTGCGCCGCCGGATCGATCAGGGGATCGACCCCTACCCGCCGCGATTCGCGCCGACCGAGCCGATCGGCGAGGTCGTCACCCGTCACACCGGGCTGTCCGCCGAACAGGAGGCGGCGACCCAGGTGACGATCGCCGGACGGCTCACCGCGCTGCGCCGCATGGGCCGCGCTGCCTTCCTCGACCTGCGTGACGGCTCCGGCAAGATCCAGGCCCACGCCTCGCTCGACGCCCTCGGCGAGCAGGGGTACGCGGCGCTCTGTGAGACGGATATCGGTGACTTCCTGGGGATCAGCGGACCGGTCTTCCGGACCCGCCGCGGGGAGCTGACCGTGCGGGTCGCGACCTGGCGGCTGCTCTCCAAGGCGCTTCGGCCGCTGCCGGAGAAGTGGCACGGCTTGAAGGACGTGGAGCTGCGCTACCGGCACCGGGCGCTCGACCTGATCGCCAACGAGTCGGTGCGCGAGACCTTCGTGCGCCGCTCACGGCTGATCAGTGGGATGCGCAGCTACCTCGACGAGCACGGGTTCATCGAGGTCGAGACCCCGATCATGCAGCCGCTCCCCGGCGGAGCGACCGCGCGCCCGTTCGTCACGCACCACAACGCCCTGGATATGGACCTCTACCTGCGCGTGGCGCCGGAGCTGTACCTCAAGCGTCTGGTCATCGGCGGGCTCGAGCGGGTTTATGAGCTCGGGAAGAACTTCCGCAACGAAGGGGTCTCCACCTGGCACAACCCGGAGTTCACCACCCTGGAGATCTACCAGGCGTACACCGACTACGAGGGGATGATGGCCCTCGCCGAGGAGCTCATCGGCGCGGGGGTCCTCGCCGCCAGCGGGTCGCTTTCCCTCTCCTATCAGGGCCACACGATCGACCTTTCCTCGCCCTGGAAGCGAATCAGCCTCGTGGAATCGGTCGCATCCGCGACCGGCATCGATCTCTCCACGGCCGATGCGGCGCGGATCCGGACGGACGCCGCCCGTAAGGGGACGGAGCTTCCTGACCTCCCGTACGGCAGGCTCGTCGAGCACCTGTTCGAGCGGTTCGTCCAACCAACGCTAATCCAGCCGACGATCGTCCAGGACTTCCCGGTCGAGATCTCACCGCTCGCCAAGCGCAAACCCGGGCAGGCGGGGATCGTCGAGCGGTTCGAGCTCTACATCGGCGGCCTGGAACTGGGCAACGCCTTCACGGAGCTGAACGACCCCATGGACCAACGGGAACGTTTCGAGGAACAGGAGAAGCTGCACGGGACAGGAGACGATGAGGCACAGCGGCTCGATGAGGACTTCCTCTTCGCGCTCGAGCACGGCATGCCTCCGACCGGCGGCATCGGGTTCGGAATCGACCGTCTGGTCATGCTCGTGACGGACTCCGCCTCGATCCGCGATGTCATCCTATTCCCAGCGCTTCGCCGGAGGGGGACATGACGCACTTCTTGACGGCTTTGGGCCGGTGGGTGGACCTCGCGATCGAGGGGTTGCTGCGCTGGGACGAGGAGACACTGGAGGCGATCAGCGAGCACCCCAGGCTTCAGCCGCTGTCCCGCCTGTTCCTCACCGCCACCTACCTCGGAGACGGGTACCTGTGGGGCGGGCTCGCCCTGGGGTTGATCCTGTTCGGCCGCCCGATCGACCGGATGGACGTCCTGCTCGGTCTGGAGGTGATGATCGTCAGCATCGCGGTCTTCCGCCTGTTCAAGCTCCTGTTCGCCCGTCCGCGGCCGCTTCTCGTCACCTCGGAGCTGCGCTCCCGGTTCATCGACACCTACTCGTTCCCGTCGGGACACGCCACGACCTCGTTCGCCATTGCCTGGGTGATCGCCGCGTGCTACCCGCACCTTCTCGTCCAGCTCGCCGCCTACGCCGCGGCGATCACGATCTCGCTCTCCCGCGTCTACATGCGGGAGCACTACCCGCTTGACATCATCTGCGGGGCGCTTCTCGGCTCGCTCACCGCGGCCTACCTCCTGCCGCTGTTCGAGCGGCTCCTGTTTTGACAATCCGGCTCGGGTTGCGGACAATGTAGCGCGTTGCTCCTACGATGCAGCGTAAGGAGAGACCAATGAGACGATTCGTTTCCCAACGAGCATCGGGTGCAAAACGATCCGCGATTCGCGAACTCCTCAAGCTCACGGAAAGGCCGGAAATCATCTCGTTTGCAGGAGGGCTCCCTGCTCCGGAGACCTTTCCGCACGACGAACTGGCGCAGATCGCGGCCGACGAGTTGAGGAACCACTACGAAAACGTCCTCCAGTACGGACTGGCGGAGGGGAGCCTGACCCTGCGGCGCGCCGTGGCCGACTGGCTCCGCCCCCACGACCTGGACCTGGCCCTCGATCAGATCCTGGTGACGACCGCGTCCCAACAGGGCCTGGACCTCGTCTCCAAGGCGTTCCTCGACCCAGGGGACGTCATCTTCTGCGAGGCCCCCACCTACCTCGCCGCCCTGCAGGCGTTCACCCTGTTCCAGGCGGAGAAGGTGGGGATCCCGCTCGAGGAGGACGGGATGAACCTCGACCGCCTCGAGGAGGCGATCGCGCGGACCAAGCGCGCCGGCAAGACAATGAAGGCGATCTACGTCATCCCCGACTTCCAGAACCCGACCGGGATCACCATGTCGCTTCAAAAGCGGCAGCGCCTCCTCGAGATCGCAACGCGGGAGGACCTCCTGATCATCGAGGACAACCCCTACGGACAGCTGCGGTTCACCGGCGAGCCGCTGCCCTCGATCCGCAGCCTGGACACCGAGGGGCGCGTCATCCTGCTTCTGACCTTCTCCAAGGTCCTGTCGGCCGGGCTGCGCCTGGCGGTCCTCGTCGCGGACAAGGAGCACATGGAGATCCTCATCCGGATGAAGCAGGCCTGCGACCTGTGCACGTCGAAGCTGACACAGCACATGGCCGCCCGCTACATCAAGGAGTTCGGGATCGAGGAGCACCTCAAGCAAGTCCGTGAGGTGTATCACGTCAAGCGGGACGCGATGATCGCCGCGCTCGAGCGGTACATGCCGGTCGACGAGGGGATCACCTGGACGCACCCCGAAGGGGGCCTCTTCGTGTGGGTCCGTCTGCCCAAGGAGATCGACACCGAGGCGATGTTCCCTCGTGCCCTCGAACACCGGGTGGCCTACGTCGTGGGCAGCGCCTTCTACCCGGACGGAAACGGACACAACGAGATGCGGCTCTCCTTCTCCCTGGGTTCCGTGGAACGGATCGAGGAGGGGATCAAACGGCTTGCTGCGGTCGTGCAGGCCGAGCTCGCCGCACGCAAGGTCGGGGGCACAGTCGGATAGTGCGTCTTTTCCCGCGCTCCATCATGAGAGGAAGCGCCGGCGCACCGAACGCTGGCGCTTCCCCATTCTTGCCCTGTCGACCCGTACCAGGAACCGGCCGGATCAGCGGATCACCCCGGGCAGCTTCTCCACGAATCGCGTGACCAAGCGCACGGTGTTCTCCAAGTCGTTCAGCCGCAGGGTCGAGGTTGGGGAGTGGATGAACCGGCAGGGCACCGAAACGACCCCCGCCAGGATCCCGGCCTTGGTGAGGTGGATCACACCGGCATCGGTCCCTCCGTAGGTCGGAAGCTTGTACTGATAGGGGATCGCTGCCTCATCCGCGACCTGCTCGAGCTTCGCCACCAGCCGTCGGGACACGACGATCGACCGGTCGGCGACCGTGATCGCCGGACCGCGACCGAGGCGGACCGGCTGGCTCTCCTCGGGGACTCCGGGCATGTCCGCGCCGATCGTCCCCTCGAGGGCGAGCGCGAGGTCCGGCTCGATCTGGTAGGCCGCGGTGCGCGCCCCGCGGAGCCCCACCTCCTCTTCCACCACGAAGGCGAGCACGAGGTTCACGGGCAGATCGGTCTTGGAGAGCCGCTGCGCCACCTCGATCATCACCGCGCACCCGGCTCGGTCATCGAACGCCTTGCCGGTGACGTACCCCTCGCGCAGCTCGACAAACGGGTAGTGGATGGTCAGCGGATCCCCCACATGCACCCCCATCTCGGCCGCCTCCTGGCTCGAGCAGGCCCCGATGTCGATGAACATCTTCTCGAGGGGAAGCGGCTGGCGCTTCTCCTCCTCGGTGAGGATGTGGGGCGGCGCGGAACCGATCACGCCGTAGCGCTTCTCCCCGGTGCGGGTCAGGAGCTCCACCCGGTGGCCGGGGACGATCCGCGGATCCCACCCGCCGAGCGGAGCGAACCGCAGGTACCCCTTCTCGTCGATCCACTTCACCATGAACCCGATCTCGTCCGTGTGGGCGTCGAGCATGACGGTGAAGTTCTCACGCCCCTTGCGCGTCGCGAACAGGTTCCCGAGCGTGTCGGTCCGCACCTCGTCCACATAAGGGGTGACCAGCGCCTCGATCCGTTCCCGCACCTCGTCCTCGAATCCTGAAACGCCAAAAGCGTCCGAAAGCCCTTGCAGTAGGTCCATCGAGTTCATCGCGTCTCCTTTCCGTGCACGCAGATTATAGAGGCCCGAAGGGCACGCGCAATCTGCAAAGCGACGACCTTCCCGGACCAGCCACGCGGGTCGACACGACGATCCGCTCGCCCTACTCGCGAGTCACGAGGGAGTGCCGCTGCTCGCCGGTCGAGAGCCATGAGTCAACCGCCGCCCCTTTCACACCGCTGATGAATCCGGTGAGGCGATGAGCCACCTCGTCCGAAGCATCGGTGCAAAGCCTGAAGTCAAGAGCCAGAAAAAGGGGACAGGCTACTTTTTCAGGATCATCTCCGATATGGGATCACCCGTTGCGTACCATGGAATCCAATCTCAGGCCAGTCAGGCCAGTCGAAAAAGTAGCCTATCCCCTTTTAGTTTAGATCCCGGTCGTGCCTGCCGGGCTTCCGAGACCTGCACGCCGCGGCCGGCTGCATGGCCCGTCACGTGGCGCCCGGCGGGCCTGCTCATCGTCGAACCCTGGTTCACGCCCGACACGTGGCACCCCGGCACTGTGCACAGCCTGTTCATCGACGAGCCGCAGCTCAAGATCGCCCGCGTGAGCACGAGCCTCACCAAGGGACGGATCTCCCACTTCGACCTGCACCACCTCGTCGGGACCCCCGAGGGGACACGTCACTTCGTCGAGCATCACGAGCTCGGCCTCTTCCGCACGCAGGAGGTGCGCGACGCGCTTTCCGAGGCGGGGTTCGGGGTCCGCTACGACGAGGAAAGCCTCACCGAAAGGGGCCTCTTCGTGGCACGCAAGCCGTGACCGGTGGGCCACTGAGTATAATCAACCGGGAGGGGATCGGATTGACACGGTTCACGAGGCACACCTCGCGCAAGACCGGGCTGGCGCCGGGTACAGCGACCTACATCGGCGAGGAGAAACACGCCCCCGTCGAGATCTCCATCATGGACTACGACGACGCCTCGCTCAAGGAGAAGGTCGTGACCTCCGCGGAGGAGTGCTTTGCCTTCAAGGATGACCCGCGCGTGACCTGGATCAACGTCGACGGGGTCCACCAGGTCGACCTCATCGAGTCCCTGGGTGCGCACTTCGACCTGCATCCGCTCGTGGTCGAGGACATCGTTCACACCGACCAGCGGCCGAAGCTCGAGGACTACGAGGGGACCCTGTTCATCCTCCTGCGGATGCTGCGCTACGATGAGGCCAGGAGGGAGATCGACGAGGAGCAGATTAGCCTGCTCGTCGGTCCGTCGTGGGTGATCTCCTTCCAGGAGCGCAAGGGCGACGTGTTCGATCCGCTGCGGGAGCGGATCCGTAGCAACAAAGGACGCATCCGCAAGCTCGGCGCCGACTACCTGGCCTACGCCCTGATCGACGCGATCGTCGATCATTACTTCGTCGTCCTCGAGAAGCTCGGGGATCGGGTCGACGCCCTGGGCGAGGTCCTGGTCACCCACCCGGATTCCCGATCCCTGGGCGAGATCCATCACCTCAAGCGGGAGCTCCTCTTCTTGCGCCGCTCGACTTGGCCGCTGCGCGAGGTGATCAGCGCCCTGCAGCGGGGCGAGTCGAGCCTGTTCCAGGAGCGGACCCTCATCTATTTGCGGGACGTGTACGACCACACGATCCAGGTGATTGACACGATGGAGACCCTGCGCGACATGACCTCGGGGATGCTCGACCTCTACCTGTCGAGCGTGAGCAACCGGATGAACGAGGTGATGAAGGTCCTGACGATCATCGCCACGATCTTCATCCCCCTGACCTTCATCGCGGGGGTCTACGGGATGAACTTCCAGCATATGCCCGAGCTGCATTGGCGGTGGGGATACTTCGGGGCGCTCGGGGTCATGGGGGCGGTCGCGCTCGGGATGCTCGTCTACTTCAGGCGCAAGCGGTGGCTGTAGGCAGCCGTGGAAAGATCAAAGGTCGACAGGCTCCTGCCGCTCACGCTCGACAAGTCCCTGCCCGATACCGGTCACGCCCTCTCCCAAGTTCACCCTACGCACGCCAATATCGCCTCATCCGGAAGCGGTTCGACACGCCGCGCCCTCAGGAATCGGTCCGGCCGGCCGGGCGCGTCGCGGGCTCAAGCAGCCTCCGGTTCAGCGTCTTGACCCACAGCGTCTCGACGATCACCGACACGAGGACGGTCACCAC
>CAZBWD010000049.1:0-10582 GCA_964495585.1 uncultured Thermotogae bacterium | reverse complement strand
CTGAGGAAGGCTGTTGCCTTGTGAAGCCCCGCCTTGTAGGCGGGGAGCTTCACTGTGCTCTTGAGAAACACGAGGCTGCTTGTGCTCAGTGCGCTGTTGCCCCTTCTGCTGCTCATTGTCATCCATGGCGGAAAAGCCGAAAGCAGGCTCGGCGGATCGCTGTTCATCATTGCAGTGAGCCTCACCGTCGGGTTGCTCTCAACGTCCATCATCGGGTATGTGATGACTGTTGCGAGAGACCGCGAGAAGGGGGTCTTCCAGCGGCTCAAGGTCACCCCGGCGCCGACATGGGCGATCATGCTCAGCCGGTTGCTGGTCCAAATCGTCCTCAACTTGATCGTGGCGGTTGTCGTGCTCATCGTCGGCAGCGGCCTGCACAACCTCTCGCTGGGGGCGGGAGAATACGCCGCGGCCCTGCTCACCTCGATTCTTGGCGCGGCCGTCTTCTTGAGCATCGGGCAGGCGCTGGTCGGGTTGCTCAAATCGGCCGGGACGATCATCGCGACGGGCACCATCGTGTACATGGTGTTGATCTACCTGGGAATCCTCGGGGTCAGCGGACTTCTCGGCGCCACCCTGCAAACGATCTCCATCTGGACGCCGGTCGGCACGGTGATGACAGTCTTTGAAACCGTCATCAAGGAAACGGCGTGGAACGGTCACGCGGCGATGGCGCTCCTGACCTGTTTCCTCTACACCGCACTATTCGGCTTTGTCGGCATCAAGTGGTTTCGGTGGGAAGCCCGGTAGCCAGGCCCCCAATGGGAGCAGAACACGATCGGCGAACCTGTTGGACCAGAGTCTGAGAAGGTCCTGAGTCTCCCCCGGGCCTGATGCGAAAACGTTGGGCGTGCAGTTCGTTGGAGGGGACTGGGGTCGGACACGGTCGCCTCGGGTTTGGCGGAGGATGGCTTCACCTCATGGCGGGCAAAACGACCCACGTGATGATGACCCGCCGGTCGATTTCGGGTCAGCGTGCACGGTGTTCCGTGCCCTGGAGCCGTGCCTGCGTGGTAGCACCATGCGGTCTCTTCGCTCCCGTCTTTCCTCTCCGAAACGGGGCTTTGCACCCGGCGGACGGCCCGTTACTCTGCGGCGGTCTCCGCGATCGGCACGATCTCAGTCCTTGCGGTGTTCTCCGTGCTGGTGGGGTGCTCCTCGATGTGGAGGATCGCCGGGATGAAGAAGCTCGAAAGGCCGACGAGCAGGCACAGGATCCCCGCGATCGCGAACCAGACCTGCACCCCGAGCCGGGTACTCACCGGTCCGGCGATCGCCAGGCCGAGCGGTGAGGAGAGCGAGACGAGGCTTCCGAGCAGGGCGAAGACGCGTCCCTGCATGTGCGGCGCGATCGTGGTCTGGAAGATCGCCATGATCGGCCCGTCGGTCATTGGGATCATGAACCCCAGGAAGAACACGCTTCCCAGAGCGACCATGAAGAGATTCCCCGGGGTGAACCCGAGCACGGTGACCCCCGTGCCGACGCCGACAAGGCCCATGAGCAGGGTGTACACCCTGCGTCGAAACCCGCCCCAGGCGCTCAGGATCAGGCCGCCGGAGACCTCCCCACGCCGGTGATCGCCTCGAGCAGGCTCAGCTGTGCAGCGCCGCCGCCGAAGTGGTTGCGCACGAGCAGCGGAATCAGCGAGAAGGCGGGGGTGAGAGCGATCTTGAAGACGAGCGCCCCGCCGATGAGCGCCATCGCGCCGCGCCAGCCGCGCAGGTAGCTCAGCCCCTCGCGGAGGTCACGCCAGACCGACGGCCTTCTCGCGCCCTCCCCCTCCACGCGCGGCGGCTGGGGGGCCGGGATGAAGGACAGCGGCCCCCGGCGAACAGGGCAGTCCCCACGTCGACGAGCATCACCCCGTGAAGCGGGATCAACGACAGGAGGAGCGCGCCGAGCGGCGGGTCGACGATCGACAAGAGGCCGTTCATCGTCTGGTTCAACCCGGCGACCCGCGTCAGGTACTGCTGCGGGACCATGAGCGAGGTCGAGGCAGCCATCGCCGGCCACTGGAACACGTCGCCGAAGGAGCGGGCGAGCATGACCACGTAGACGTGCCGCACCTGCATCGACCCGGTAAAGAAGAGATACGCGAGCCACAGCGAGACCAGGGCGATGAAGCTGTCGGAGAGGATCAGCACCAACCGTCGGTTGAGGCGATCGACGTACGCGCCGGCGAGCGGCCCGAGCAGGATCTGCGGGGCGAGCGCCACGGTGGTCGCCGTGGCGAGGACGGTGGCCGAGCCGGTCGTGACGGTGAGCCATCACACGAGCGCGAACTGCGCCGCCCGGCTGCCGATAAGCGAGATCTGTTCCCCTGTCCAAATGGTGAAAAACGGGGTCTTCCAGCGCTTCCTCCCAACCGCCACGAGCCGACCTCCTTGTCGGTGCACCGCCCAACCCGTGAGTGCCTCCGACCCGTCCCGTGGTTCACGCCCGTGTCCCCGCGGACGGTCTACGCCTTCACCTCCTCCTTGACGACCGCATCAGGGTCGACGTGCAGGGACTCCGAGTACTCGACCCGTCCGATACGGCAGCCCGGCCCGATCTCGATCCGGGTCCCGCGGACGACCTCTGCGGTCGTGTCCTCGAGCGTGATCTCGTCCCCCTCGATCTGCGTGGTCACGAGTTCCGCAACCCCGCCTCCGGTGAACAGCTTGATCAGCCCGTCGAGGAGGATCCCCTTCTCCTTCCAGCCGCCGCGCGTGACCTGGATCCGTTCCCCACCGATCTCCTTGGCCTGACAGCGCCCACCGATGTGGATTTCGACCCGGTCGGCCGAGAGAAGACCGTCGATCCTGAACCCGCCGGTCGCCTTGAAGATCTCCGCCTCCACGTCGCCACCGACGCGCAGGTCGCCGGTGGTCTTGATGTACTCCGAGGAGAGGCTGCCACCGGCCTTGAATGTGCCGGAGCACTTCAGCTCCTTCACCTTGGCCCGGCCGTCGACGCGTGCGCTGCCGCTCACTCGCATCTCCTCAGCGGTGACGTCACTGGCGAAGACGGCGCTTCCCGACGCGGTGATCTGCGTCGCCTCGGCCCGGCCGAGCACCTTCCCCGCACCGGAGATCCGCAGCTCCTCGGCGGTGACATCTCCGGTGACCTTCCCCGCGCCGGAGATCGAGATCCGGGTGTAGGTGCCGCCGCCGATGGTCCCCGCTCCCGAGATGCTGGCAGAGTTCCGTTCCTGGTTCATGACCCCTCCTTGGATCGATCGTGTTTTTCTTCGCTCGACGGCCCGCTTCCCTTGACGAGGTCGAGCCGGATGGTCTCGAGAATCCCCTGGAGGTCGATCGATTGCACGACCTCGATCTCCGGGTCGAACCGTGCCCCGTCCTGGGCGATGACGGCCAAGCTGATCTGTGCCGAGATCCCGGCTGCCGACAGGCGCTTGCGGAGAAGGTAGAAGTGGAGCTTCTCCTGGCGGATCTGATCGACCAGCCCCGAGGCCGCGGCGCGGTCGAGGGTCTTCTTGGCGAGGTCCATCTCTTCTTTGCCCGCCGCCTTCTCCAGCCGGCGTAGCACGCCGACACACAGCGCCTCGGAGATCGGCACGGTGCGCCGGTCGGCAGTATCGTCCGTGCGCAGGCGGCAGGCCTCGGCCACCTGGTCGTCCAGCCATCCCAGGCTCCGCAGCCGGGAGAAGGCCACCTCCAGCTTCTCGTTCACCTGTGTAGTGATCAGCTCGGCCAGCTCGTCAAGCGGCAGGTTCTCCTTCATCTCCTTGATCCGCTCGATGCGGCCGATGATCTTGTCCCGCGGGAAGAACGTCTCCTGCCCGGTAAACGTCGACTGACGGATGAACCACGCCTCCGGGATCAGCCCCTTGCGCTTCCAGCGGTAGAGCTGACCGTAGGAGATCCCGAGCTTTTCCAGGACCTCCTTCTTCGAGATCAGGGTCTCCTCGTCCATCGTCCTCTCCTCCGTCCGTGAAACATCACAGTGTTACACCCTTGCGCACCCCCTTGCAACCTCGGGGACTTCTCGATGCCGGTGCTGCCCAGCCGTCTGGCACACCTTTCCGTACCGGACCGTGTGCAGGAGCCTTCTCTTCCTTGCGAGTCGCAGCAGGTCTTCGTGCTTCACTTGGGCAAGTTGTCCTATTTCGTAGAGCGATTGGTACAGCATCGCCCACCTCCAAGCGCCTTGATGCGACAGTGTAACATAACACTGTTACGTTGTCAAGCCCTCAGAGACACCCTTCTTTCTTCCCTAGACTTCTACCTTTGCTTTAATTCCTCCCACCGACTATGTTCACCCCGTCCACCGCGATCACCGAGGTGTGAAGCATGCCGAACACCCACTGCCTCTCGTCCCCGAGGCCGATCAGATGATCCTTCAACAGGCTGTACACGTTTCCGGCGATCATCGTGTTCTTCACTCGCCCGACCACCTTCCCATGCTCGATCTTGAAGGCGACCGCCACGTTGTTCGAGAACCCTCCGGCGGTGATGTTCCCCTGCCCGAGGCCGAGCACGCTCTCCACGAGGAGCCCCTCGTCGATCTCGGAGATGATCGCCTCTTCCGCGCCGTTGCCCTCGCTGACCAAGACATTGCTCATCCCAATCCCGGGCGGGCTCCGGAACCCCCCGCCGCCGAACGGTCCTCCCTTGTACCCGTTCCCGGTCGGCTGTGCCCCAGCAAGGGCAGCGGTCCGCAGGTCGTAGGTGAACCCGTGCACTGTCCCCGCCTCGATGAGCGGCGTGCGCAGTGTCGGCGTCCCTTCGTCGTCGAACCCACCGCTGCGCGGTCCCCTGGGGAGGGTGCCGTCATCGGTGAGGCTGAAGTGCTCATCGAAGGCGCGCTCCCCGATTCGTCCCTTCAGCGGTGAGGTTCCCATGTACACCGATTTCCCGTTGAATCCGACGAGCAAGGGCAGAAGCAGAGCGACCGCGCCGTTGGGGGTGAAGACGACGGGCAGTGCCCGGCTGGGGGCCGGAACGATCGTCTTGCCGTAGGTGAGGAAGCGGGACAGCCGTTCGAGCAGGGCATCGGAGTCGAGATCCTCGAGGTATCGTGCTTCCACCGTGTCGGAGAGGATGAAGATGTCGCCTTCCTGTGCCTTGGAGACCTCTACCGAGACGGAGAGGGCGGTGCGCTCCTCCTCGACCTGCCGCCCGGTGGTGTTCCCGATTTCCACGGTTTCCAGCGCCTTGGCGACCGAGAGGTTCACGTTGGCCTGCGGGTCCATCTTGGCGAGGTCGGCGAGTAGCTTCTCCCCGAGCGCGATCATCTGTTCCTCGGTGAACGCGACGATCTCGGGATCGTGGACCGCGGCCTTCACCGGTTCCCCTTTCTCGGGGAACCGGACGTCGACCGTCTCCCCGAACGCGCAGGACGCGGCCGCTGCCTCGATCAGCTTGGACGGGTTCGCAATGTCGGTCGTCGTGGCGAAGCCGAGCCGGCCGTTCTGGATCACGCGTAGCGCCATCCCCTCGATCTGCGAGCTCTGGATCGAATGGAGCCTGCCGGAGTGGAACTCGACGGGGATCGTTTCGGTCTTCAGGTGGTAGACCTCCCCCTGGTCGACCGTGTCGGCGAGCTGCTTCATGAGGGCGTTCATCACTTGCCTCCTATGGTGACATTCTGGACCCGCGTGTGGGGTGCGCCGGAAGTGACCGGGAGCGGGAACTGCCCGCCCTTCCCGCAGCCGCCGGCGCCGCCGTGGATCTCCAGATCGTCTCCAACCTTGTCGATCGCGCGCAGGGTCTCAAAGAGGTTCCCGGTCAGGACGACGTCCTTCAGAAGTTCCCCCACCTCCCCGTTTCGGATCTCGTAGGCGTACGCCGCCGAGAAGGTGAACTGCTCGAAGACCGTCTGGCCGCCGTACGCCTTGACCGCGTAGACGCCGTGATCGACCCCGCGGAGCATCTCCTCGAAGGTGTCCTTCCCCGGCTCGATGTAGGTGTTGGTCATGCGGACGATCGGCGGGTGGGCGTAGGACACGGCGCGAGCGTTTCCGGTCGGTTGCCCTCCCATCGCCTTTGCGGTCTGCCGCGAGTGCAGGAGGCTTGTCAGGATGCCGTCCTTGATCAGGTAGGTCATCGCCCGTGCGACCCCCTCGTCGTCGTAGGGCGTGTTGCCGCGCAGCCCCGGGATGTACCCTTCGTCGACGACGTTCAGGATCTCTTTCCCGAACCGGTTTCCGGGGGTCATGATCTTTGCCAGCCGCTGGTTCTCGTAGAGGAAGTCCGCCTCGCAGAAGTGGCCGAACGCCTCGTGGATAAAGACCCCGGCGAGGTTCGGATCGAGGATGACAGTGTACTGCCCGCCCCTCACGGAGTGGGCCTCGACGAGGTCCACGGCGCGCTGTGCCGCGCCACGCACCTCCTCGTCCCGGCCGATCACGAGGTCGAACCCACCCGCCTCGCCGATCGACTCGAACCCCTGCTGGATGTTGGACGCGCCGTCGCTCGCCACGGCAAAGACGAGCAGCGTCACATCCGGGATCTCCTGGACGAGGAAGCTCCCCTCGGAATTGGCGAACGTCACCTCACGGAAGGAGTCGGTATACCGAACGCGCGTGGAGACGATCCGCTTGTCGTGGGAGAGCAAGAGCCTGTTGTACGACTGCGCCAGGTCCTTCTTCTCTTTCAAGGAGACGTGGCGGAAGTCCTGCTTGAGCTGCGCGCGGACCGTCTCCTGCACGACAGGAGCCGGTGCCAATTCCGCCGGCTCCTCACGCCGGGACGCGACGAGGCGGGCCGTGCGCGTCGCCTCGGAGATCTTGGTGGGAAGCTGTGAGAGGTCGTTGAACACCGCGATCCCCCAACCGCCATTCTTCAGGCAGCGGACGATCCCACCCAGCTCGCTCGAGCACTCGATGTTCTCCAGCTTGTCCTTCTGGAAGTCCACCTGGCTGCGGTCTTCCCGCTCGATGCGGGCCTCCGTGTAGTCGGCCTCGCTTGCCGCGATGGCCTGTCTGATCGCTTCGTGCACGGTGCGTCTCCTCCTTTGAATCTACTTGAGTTTAACATTACACGGTTGCGGTTTCAACGGGATTCTACCCCATACTTATGACGAACCTGGGTTCTCGGGAACGCGGCCCCCCCCCGATCGCTATAATCCGTACAAGGAGGGGATGACATGAATGACGTACTGCAGGCCATCGCGACGCGACGCAGCATCCGGAGGTTCACGGGCGAACCGATCTTACGCGAGCAGCTCGACGCTATCCTCGAGGCAGGGCGGCTCGCCCCTTCGGGAAAGAACACGCAGCCCTGGCGGTTCGTGGTCGTGGAGAGCCCAAACAAGAAGGCGGCACTCGCTCGGCACACGCCCCAGGCCGGGATGATTGCGGCGGCGCCAGTGACGCTTGCCGTGTTGCGCGACCGCAGCGCCGGGTATGACGAACTCAAGGACGCGCAGGGGATCGGCGCGGCGATTGAGAACATCCTCCTTGCGGTACACGCCCTGGGCCTCGGTGCGTGCTGGATAGGGAAGACGCGCGACCCGGTGATCGAGCGGGAGCTTTGCGCGCAGGATGGCGAGGAGCTGATGGCGCTCATCCCGATCGGCCACCCGGCGGAGACCCCGGCTCCCACCCCCCGCCGGCGGCTGGAGGATCTCGTGCGGTTCATCTGATCCGCTCTTTGGGATTGATGGTCAACTTAAGTGGATTTTGGCGTTCTTGTTGGGGGATCGTTTGTGGGTAGAATGGGGTGGTGTGCCGGATCGGCCGGCACGAGGGTCCGAGGGCGCTAGTAAGGAGGCATGCATGAAGAAAGGCCTGGCTCTGCTGCTCATCGTAGTGCTGGGGATCTCTCTCGTGGGGATGATCGGCGTCGCGAAGGGAAAGGTCGCGATCATCCTCGACGTGGGAGGTCGTGGCGACCTGTCGTTCAACGACATGGGCTTCAAGGGGACGGACCAGGCGGCCAAGGACTTCGGCCTGGACATGACGACGATCCAGAGCGCGACCGCGGCGGACTACCTGCCGAACATCCGCAACGCGGCGCGGGCCGGGAACTACGATCTCATCCTCTGTGTCGGGTTCCTGCTCGGCGACGCGCTCAACCAGGTGGCGCAGGAGTTCCCGAACCAGAAGTTCGCGATCATCGACTCGGTTGTGGCCCAGCCGAACGTGATGAGCATCGTCTTCCGCGAGAACGAGGCCTCCGCGTTGGTCGGGGCGCTCGGCGGGATGCTCGCCGCCTACTACGGCTATAACTACGTCGGCGTGGTCCTGGGGATCGAGATCCCGGTCCTCTACCACTTTGAGGCCGGGTATCGCTTCGGGATCGACTGGGGGCTCGAGCAGTACAAGACGCACGAGAACCTTGCCGCCAAGCCGAACGTAGGCTTGCTCTACACCTACACGGGAACCTTCGATGACATCGCCAAGGGGAAGGCGGCCAGCGAGGCGCAGCTTGCCCAGGGCGCGGTCGCCGTGTACAACGTCGCCGGCCCGCTGGGGATCGGCGATCTGGCAGCGGTCACCGAGAAGCACGCGAGCATGGGGACCAAGAGCGGTCCTCCGTTCTACTTCGGCGTGGATGCTGACCAGGACTGGATGGGCAACGCTCAATACAGCCTGGCGAGCGGGATGAAGCGCGTGGACAACGCGTGCTACGAGGCAGTGCAGTCCGTCGTCAACGGCACCTTCAAGGGAGGGACGGTCAGCCTCGGCCTCGCCCAGGGCGGCGTGGCCATCAGCGGCGTTCAGGACCTCCTCGACTTCATGGACTTCGGCATCGCGGGCGGCGGCTTCAAGGCCGCGGACCGGTACCAGACGATCGCCAACTGGGCGGCCAACCGCGCGGCGATCCCCTACTGGATCTGGCAGGCGGTGGATGCGCTGAAGGCCGGGATCCTCGACGGCTCCATCACGGTGCCGACGGCGGACACCCGGGACCAGATGCTGGCGATCCGCGCGCAGTACCCGCTGACGCGCTAGATGCGAACAGCCTGTTGATGGTCGGGCGGGAGAGGGATCCTCTCCCGCCCTTTTGATGTCCGGTTCCAGGAGTACGGATGCAGACGACATCATCAGCACGCCCCGCCGGGGAAGGGTACTTCCTGCGGGCGGAGGGGATCACCAAGGTCTACTCCGACGGGACGGTCGCGCTAGAACGGGTCGACGTGGAGATTCACCCGCACGAGATCGTCGGGCTGCTGGGCGAGAACGGCGCGGGGAAGACCACCCTGACCAAGATCCTCTCCGGGCTTCTCCCCCCCACGCAGGGGCGGGTCATCTCGCCTCGCGGCCCGGTGCGTTTCGCGAGCCCACGCGGGGCGCTCGATTTCGGGATCGGGATGGTCCACCAGCACTTCGCCCTCGTGGGGACGTTCACCGCGGCGGAGAACGTGACGATGAGCCACGAGCGGCCGTTCACCCGCATCCGTCTCGGCAAAACGAGGGAGCGGCTCGAGGCGCTGATGAAGGAGAGCGGCCTCTTCGTGCCGCTCGACGTGCCGGTGGAGAAGCTCGCGGTCGGGGAACAGCAACGGGTGGAGGTCCTGAAGGTCCTCTCCCGCGACGTCGACCTGCTGATCCTCGACGAGCCGACGTCCGTGCTGACCCCGCTCGAGGTGCATGAGCTGTTCGGCCTGTTGCGGCGGCTGAAGGAGCAGGGCAAGTCGATCATCCTCATCACCCACAAACTGAAGGAGGTCGGCGCGGTCACCGACCGGATCATCGTCCTGCGGCACGGGGAGATGGTCGGCGACGTGCGCACGCAGGACGCCTCGCCGGCGGAGCTCGCCCGGCTGATGGTCGGGAAGGCGCTTACCGCGGAGAAGGAGGCGTTGGAACTCAAGACCGACGAGCCCGCCGCTGCGGCTGGCGCGCGGCGCGAACCGGCCAAACGCAGTGAGGAGGCCGTTCTGCAGGTTGATGGCCTGATCGTGCGCGGCGGCACTGGCGAGGTGGCGGTCGACGGCCTCTCCTTCGCGGTGTACGGCGGGGAGATCTTCGGCGTGGCTGGAGTGGAGGGGAACGGTCAGACCGAGCTGATCGAGGCGTTGACCGGCCTGCGCGGTGCGGTGGGGGGGACTGCGACGATGCGCGGGACGAGCGTTCTGGGCAAGGATCCCCGTGAGATCTATCGGCTCGGGGTGGCGCACATCCCCGAGGACCGCTGGCGGCTCGGTCTCGTCCTCCCGTTCACCCTCGCGGAGAACGCCATCCTGGGGGTACAGCGCTGGAGCGAGTTCCGTGGGCCGCTGTCGTTTCTCCGTTGGGGGAAGATCAACCGGCACGTGCGCGAGCTGATCGCCCGGTTCGGGATCCAGGCGACCGGCCCGGCGGCGCCGGCGAAGAGCCTTTCGGGAGGGAACCAGCAGAAGCTGATCGTCGGGCGGGAGCTCGCCAAGGACCCGGAGATCATCGTCGCGGCGCAACCGACCCGCGGGCTCGACATCGGCGCTGCGCAGTACATCCGCGACCTCTTGATCGAGATGCGCGGCCACGGCCGGGCGATCCTTCTTGTGTCGGCCGACCTTGACGAGGTGCTCGCCCTGTCGGATCGGATCGCGATCATGTACGCGGGGCGGTTCATGCGGGTCGACGCTCCGAGCGCACTCAACCGGGAGGAGATCGGCCTCTTGATGGGCGGCGTGGCGAAGAAGGAGGAAGCA
>CAZBWD010000048.1:0-10673 GCA_964495585.1 uncultured Thermotogae bacterium | reverse complement strand
TCTAGAGCTTGTAGCCGATCGTGCGCAGAAGCTCCTTCCGCTTCACGATGTCATCGGGGGTCTCCACACCCTTGGGCGAGACCCCGTCCACCACGCCGAGGATCCCCCGGCCCTGGTCGGACTGCGCCACAATCACCTCGACGGGGTTCGAGGTCGCGCAGAGGATGTGGCAGACCTCGGGGACGGCCTTGATCGGGTTGAGGACGTTGATCGGGTACGAGCCGTCGAGGAAGACGAGGAACGCGTGCCCGGCGCCGACCGCCCGCAGGTTCCGCACCGCGAGGTCGACGAGGGCGGGGTCGGTCCCGGAGTGGCGGATGAGTGCCGGACCGGACGCCTCACAGAAGGCGAGGCCGAACCGGATCTCGGGAACCGTCGTCACGAGCGCCTCGTGGAGGTCCTCCACCGACTTGATGAAGTGGGTCTGGCCGAGGATCAGGTTGAGCGCGTCCGGATTCTCGATCTTCACGAGCTTCAGTTCCATTTCGCCCTCCTTTGGAGCAGCGGCAGCAGGGCATCCGCCTCGAGCGCGACCTGCGCCTCCTCGCCGGTCTGCATCTGCTTGAGCCGTCCCTTCCGGGTTTCGGCCTCCTCATCGCCGAGGACGAGCAGGTAGCGGGCTGCGAGCTGGTTCGCCTCGGCGAGCTGCTTGCGCAGACCGCGGCCGCGGTAGTCGAGGTCGACGGACAGTCCCCTCGCCCGCAGCCCGGCGGCGAGCTCGAGGGCGAGCGCCTCATCCTGGCCAACCGTGGCGAGGAACAGGTCGATCCCCGGCGCTGCGTCGTCGAAGCGCCCCAGTTCGCTCAGGACAAGGATCAGGCGGTCCATCCCGCCGGCGAAGCCGACCGCTGGGGTCGGAGGACCGCCGAGCTGTTCCACGAGGTCGTCATACCGACCACCGCCGAGCAGGGCGTCCTGCGCGCCGAGGTCGGAAGAGACGAGTTCGAACACGGTGCGCGTGTAGTAGTCGAGGCCGCGGACCAGCCGTGGGTCGATCTCATACGACAGTCCGAGCCGGTCGAGGTACCGGCGCACGGAGGCGAAGTGCGCGGCGCAGTCCGGGCAGAGGTGATCCGCGCTCCCGGGGGCCTGCTCGATGTGCGGCTGGCAGGTTTCGTTCTTGCAGTCGAGGATGCGAAGGGGGTTCTCCTCGTAGCGGCGCCGGCAGTCGGAGCACATCTGCGGCAGCCGCGGGCCGAAGTGGGCGCGGAGCACCTCCCGATAGCGCTCGCGGTCCTGTGTACAGCCGATGCTGTTCAGCCGCAGCGACAGGCGCTCGAGGCCGAGACGGTCCATCAGGGACCAGGCCACGGAGATGACCTCCACGTCGAGCGCCGGGTCGAGGGCGCCGATCGCCTCCACCCCGTACTGGTGAAACTGGCGGCTGCGCCCCTTCTGCGGCTTCTCGTAACGGAACATCGGCCCGATGTAGAACAGCTTCTGGAACGGTTCCTTCGTGTAGAGGCCGTGTTCGATGTAGGCCCGCACGACCGAGGCGGTCGCCTCGGGACGCAGGGTGAGCAGGCGTCCCTTCTTGTCGGGGAAGGTGTACATCTCCTTGTTGACGACGTCGGTCGCCTCCCCGATCCCGCGCGAGAAGAGTTCGGCGTGCTCCATCATCGGGACACGGATCTCGCGGTAGTTGAAGACCCGTGCGACCGCGCGCACCTGGTCCTCGAGCCGGCTCCAGTGCCGTGCCTCCTCGGGGAGGATGTCCCGCATCCCGCGCACCGACTCGTAGGCCACCTAGAGCTCCCTCAGAAGGTTCGCCATCTCGATCAGGGCCTCGGCGGCCTGGGCGCCCTTGTTCCCGAGCTTCGTCCCCGCTCGCTCGATCGCCTGCTCGATCGTGTCGGCGGTGATGACCCCGAAGCTCACCGGCACGTCGAGGTCGAGGTTCAGCCGGGCCAGCCCCTTGGTGATTTCGCTTGCCACGTACTCGAAGTGCGGTGTCCCGCCCCGGATCACCGCCGCGAGCGCGATCACGCCATCGTAGCGGCCGCTCTCCACCATCCGCCGCACCGCCTTGGGGACCTCGAACGCCCCGGGAACCCAGCAGACGTCCGTCGACTCCTCGGGCACGTTCGACCGGCGTAGCCGGTCACGGGCCCCTTCGAGGAGCCGGGTCGTGACGAGGTCGTTGAACCGCGGTACGACGATTCCGATCCGCAGGCCGCTTCCGTCAAGCATTCCTTCGAATGTCCGTCCCATCTCCTCCTCCTTCGAACCCGGTCCGCTACACCCCTTGCAGGCGGTGGCCGAGCTTCTCCTTCTTGGTCTTCAAGTAGGAGCGGTTGTACTCGTTCGGCAGAATCTCGATTGGGATCTGCTCGACGATCTTCAGCCCGTAGCCCGATAGGCCGATCACCTTCTTCGGGTTGTTGGTCAGAAGCCGGATCGTGGACAGTCCGAGGTCGGCGAGGATCTGCGCCCCGATCCCGTAGTCCCGCAGATCCGCGGCGAAGCCGAGCCGCTCGTTCGCTTCCACGGTGTCCAGGCCCTCATCCTGGAGCTGGTAGGCACAGACCTTGTTGCGAAGGCCGATTCCTCGTCCTTCCTGGCGCATGTACACGAGGACGCCGCGCCCCTCGGCCTCGATCATCTTCAGGGCGTGGGCGAGCTGCTCCCCGCAGTCGCAGCGCAGCGAGCCGAAGATGTCACCGGTCAGACACTCGGAGTGGACGCGGACCAGGACGTTCTCCACCCCGGCGACCTCCCCCTTCACCAGGGCGACGTGCTCCTCGTCCTCGATCGGGCTGGTGTAGCTGACGATCCGGAACGTGCCGTAGCGGGTCGGCAGATCCGCGACCGCTACCCGCTCGATGAGCCGCTCGTGCCGCTTCCGGTAGGCGATCAGGTCGGCGATGCTCGCGATGGCGAGGCCGTGCCCCTGGGCGAGGAGCTCGAGCTGCGGCAGGCGTGCCATGGCCCCGTCGTCGTTCAGGATCTCGCAGATCGCGGCCGCCGGCGTGAGTCCGGCGAGCCGCGCCAGGTCGACCGCGGCCTCAGTGTGCCCGGCGCGGCGCAGGACCCCTCCCTCTCGTGCGATCAGCGGGAAGACGTGTCCCGGCCGGGCGAGGTCGTCGGGCCGCGTCGAGGGATCGATCACCGCGCGGATCGTCTGCGAGCGATCGAACGCCGAGATCCCTGTCGTGATTCCCTGCCGCACGTCGACGGAAACGGCGAAGCGGGTCCCGTGCAGCGCGGTGTTCTCGGGGACCATCGGGCCGAGCGCGAGGGCCTGTGCGCGGGAGGCCTCGATCGGCATGCAGATGAGACCCCGGGCGTGTGTGGCCATGAAATTGACCGCCTCCGGGGTGGCGTACTCCGCGGCAATCACGAGATCGCCCTCGTTCTCCCGGTTCTCGTCGTCGACGAGGATCACCATCTTCCCGGCGCGGATTTGCTCGATCGCCCCTTCGGTCTCAACGAACATGCGCGATCATCCTCTCTACATACTTGCCCAAGATGTCGAACTCCAGGTTCACGGCGTCTCCGGTGTGGCGGTCCTGCAGGGTGGTTCCCGCGTAGGTCGCGGGGATCACCGCACAGCGGAAGCTCGCCGCGGTCCTTCCGAACGGGGTGAGGCTGACCCCGTCCACGGCGATGGCCCCCTTCTCCACGACGTAACGCTCGAACACCGGCGGGTAGGAGATAGTGAGGGCCCAGCCCTCCTGGTCGGGGTGGAACCGCTTCACCCGCCCGATCGCATCGACGTGCCCCAGCACGACGTGTCCGTCGAGCAGGGCCTGGGGAGTGAGGGGAAGCTCGAGGTTGACCCGCATCCCCAGCTGCAGTGTGCCGAGCGTCGTCCGCGACGCGGTCTCCTGAGAGATCTCGGCCTGGAAGTGAGTCTTCCCGATCTCTATGGCCGTGAGACAGACCCCGTTCACCGCGATGCTCCCTCCTCGGACCAGCCGTTCCCTCAGGTGGGCGGGAAGACGGATGGTGAGCGCGGACCCGCGCTGCGCCTCGATCTGCCCCAACCCCTGCACGATTCCCGTAAACATAGGCCTTATCGAGTGTACCGGAACGGAATGCGGCAATCAACGGAGTTGCGTTGCGTGAAGGCCTAGGATACTCTCTCTCCGGGAGGCCATTGTGTCTAAGCAGCGTATATATGTGGCGTTCGTCCTGGTCATGCTCCTCCTTTCGGCTGCTGCGGTCGGGGTGTGGGCGGACGGGGGCGGCAAGTCGCTCTCCTACAAGGTGACCGGCCAAGCGAGCCGACAGATCGACGTCACGACGGGGCTGTCGAATTACGTCTTCTCCGAGAACGAGGGCGCGCTGAGGAGTGACTTCCTCTCCTTCGCGCCGTATGGGTCGAGCATAGCCGAGTTGGTTCCCGGGACCAAGACCGACGCCAAGACCCTCACGCGCCAGTACGTCGCGGATACCGTCTTCCCGTTCTCCATTCAAACGCAGGGCAAGAGCGTTTTTGCGGGGTTCACCCCGACGATCGACCGGCCGTCTCCCGACGTGCTGGTCATTACGTTCACCGGTCAGGTTGACGGAGCGACGGTCACCAAGCGGTTCACGATCCACAATGGTCCCTACTACACCGTTGATCTGGCGCTCAGCGTGGACAACCCGTCCCCGCAGGCGGTGGCTCTCCAGATGGCTGTCGGCGACTACCTCCCGTCGTCCAAGGGGCCGTCACTTGTCTACCTGTTCGATGACACCCCCGGAGAGGCCCTGCTCGCCAAGGGGTCCTACACCTCGTTTGGCGGCCTCGGCCTGATGGACAAGGCGACGGTCCTCTTCCTCAAGGTCGACCAGGCGGCCGTGAACCCGTTTGTCGATCGGCTTCCGTCGGGGAATCAGCTGTTCGGAGTGAGCCTGGACGCGCCGCCGGGGAAGAGCACCTACACGTTCACCCTCTACGGTGGAAGACGGCGCTACCTCCTGATGGCGCACTCCGGCCTCGGGAAGCTCGACAACCCCGGCTCGGGTGCGCGGATGATCATCCCGGTCGTCCAGTTTCTGAACCTCCTGTACCGCTACACCGGGAACTACGGGTGGGCGATCATCCTGTTCACGCTTCTCACCCGGCTCGTCCTCTTCCCGCTGATGCGCAAGCAGTACCACTCCATGGCCAAGATGCAGCGGCTCCAGCCGCGGATGAAGAAGATCCAGGAGCGGTTCAAGAGCGACCGTCAGCTGATGCAGCAGAAGCTGATGGAACTCTACAGGAAGGAGGGCGTGAACCCGATGGGCGGGTGCCTTCCGATGCTCATCCAGCTGCCGATCCTGATCCTCCTGTGGAAGGCGATCCTCTACTCCGCTGAGCAGATCCACTTCTCTCCGGGGTTCCTGTGGATCCACGACCTGAGCCTGCGGGATCCGTACTTCATCCTCGTCATCCTCACGACCGCCGTCACGATGCTTCAGCAGCGGCTGATGACCCCGGTGACGAGCGGCGAGGGCGCAAGCAGCCAGAAGTACATGGGGTACTTGTTCCCGCTCTTGATGGCCCTCTTCCTGTACAACTTCCCGGCCGGGCTGTGGCTCTACTACCTGCTCACGACGGTGGCGCAGGTCGCCCAGCAGCTGATCGTCAACCGGGAACTGGCCGCAGGCGATCGGAAGCTGGCTCCAGCGATGGCAGGGGACGCCGGTAACCCCGGCGATGAGACCGAGGAGGGGGGCAATGGAGGAGACGACCAAGGCGGCGATTGAGGCCTATCTGCGGGAGCTGCTCGAGATCCTCGAGGAGGAGGTCACCTTTGAGATCATCGAGGAGTCCGATGACGAGATCTACGTCAACCTGAGTGGAAACCTCTTCTCCTTTCCCGAGGAACGGCCGGTGCTGACCGGCCTCGAGCAGCTCATGCGCCTGGCGGTGTACAACAAGACCGGCAAGGACCGCAGCATCACGATTGATGTGAACGGGGAGGTGACCCGCCGGCGGGCGGAGCTGATCCGGTTCGCGCTCTCCGCCGCTGAGTCGGTCCGCCGCGAGCACAAACGGGTACGGCTGAACCCGATGCCGTCCCGCGAGCGCCGCACGATCCACATCACCCTCGCCAACTTCCCTGGGGTGAAGACCTTCAGCATCGGTCAGGGCGACGAGCGGCGGGTGGTGATCGAGCCTGAAGACACGTGATGCTTGACGGGACGATTGCGGCCATCTCCACCCCGCTCGGGGAGGGGGGGATCGGGATCGTTCGCCTGAGCGGACCCGGCTCAGTGGCGATTGTCGAGGGGATCTTCCGGCCGGCACGGCCGCTCCGTTTGTCACAGGTTGCGAGCCACACCCTCCACTATGGCCACATCGTCTCGCCGGACGGTCCCGTGGACGAGGTGCTCGTCGCGGTAATGCGCGCCCCGCGCAGCTACACGCGCGAGGACGTTGTGGAGATCAACTGCCACGGGGGGATCCTCGCGACGCGGACGGTCCTCGACCTCGTTCTGTCGCGCGGCGCCCGGCTCGCCCAGGCCGGTGAGTTCACGCGGCGCGCATTCCTGAACGGTCGGCTCTCCCTGGACCAGGCGCGGGCCGTGGCGGAGGTGGTGCGGGTGCAGTCCCGGCTGGGGCTTGAGGTCGCGGTCGATCAGCTGGGCGGGCGGTTCTCCGCGGCGATCGCCTCGCTGCGGGACACCATCGCCGCGCTCCTTGCCCAGATCGAGGTGGGGATCGACTACCCGGATGTTGATGTGCCTGACGCGGCGCTCCTTTCTCCCCTCGAATCGCTGCGGGCGCGGGTCGACGACCTCTTGGCCCAGGCCGCACGGGGGAGCATCGTGCATGAGGGGCTGACGATCGCCATTGTCGGCCGGCCGAACGTCGGCAAGTCGACCCTCCTGAATACCCTGCTTGCCGAGGAACGGGCGATTGTCACCGAGATCCCCGGGACAACCCGCGACACCGTGGAGGGGGTTGCGGTGATCGAGGGGATCCCGGTGCGGCTCATCGACACCGCTGGCCTGCGCCGGCCCGGCGACCCGGTTGAGGAGGAGGGCATTCGGCGCACCGAGCGGGCGATCGCCTGCTGTGACCTGGTGTTGCTCCTCCTCGACGGCAGCCACGAACTGACTGACGAGGACCGCCGCCTGCTCTTGCGGGACTGGGGAAGGCCGCTCTTCCTCGTCGTGAACAAGTCCGACCTGCCGCGGCGGCTCCCTGCGGTCAAACCTCCGGCCGGTGCGCCGCTCCACGAGATCTCGGCGCGGGAGAAGACGGGGATCGACAGGTTGACCCAGGGGATCGTCGATCACGTCCTCGCAGGACAGGTCCTGAGCCGGGGCACTGTTCTTCTCCTTGATGCCTGGGAGCAGGACCTCTTGCGCCGGTTGAAGGCAGCGCTCGCAGCCGCCGCGGTCGCGGTTGAAGACGGGCACTCGCTGGACATGGTCGCCGAGGAGCTGCGGGGCGCTCATGGCATCGCCGGTGAGCTGCAGGGGATCGACACGACCGAGGAGGTCCTCGACCACCTGTTCCGGCGATTCTGCGTGGGGAAGTGACACCCGTCCCCGGTGGCGCGGACAGGCGGGTTTGGCGCAGAAGACAAACCGGCTAGGATCGGACCGTCATGGTGCCTTTGCAGGGTTCGTCGGTCCGAGGCTGGTGGGGCGAACGGTGCGCCCCCTTAGTTCCGTTCCTCCTTTCCCTGTTGCTGGTTTTCTTCCTTTCGCCCCGACCCGAGCTCGGCGGCGTGTGCCTCGGTCTTCTCATCCTCGGCCTGCCGATCCCGCACCGGGGCATCTTGCAGTGGGCGCAGGGGTTCGCGGCGATCGGTGCGGCGGCCCTCTTCGGGTTCCGGATCCCGTTTCTCACCGATCCGGCGGGGGGAGTCCTCGGACTGGGCAGCTTCTCCATCCCGTTCACCCTCTTGTGGGGGACGGCGGTGCTCGGCCTGCGCGAGGGGCTGCGCGCGGTGGTTCCGCGGCCTGCCCTGCAGCTTTCGATCGACCTCCTCTTGGTGGGCGACGCTCTCCTGCTCGTCCTCGTCTTCCCTCAAGCGCAGGGCGTCCCCCTGGCGCGTGCGCTTCCGTTCCTGCTCCTGGTGATCGTCCTGTGGGGAGCGTTCTTTGTCCGCGGCCGACGGTTACTGACGGTGCACCGGAGCGTCGCCTTCGGCCTCGTCCTCTACGGGATCAGTGGGATGACGAAGGGAGCGGTCTCCCTGTTCCTTGTTGCACCGCTCGCGATGATCGGTCTGCCGATGATGACCGTCTCCCCGGCGTTCCTCGCCTCGGGAGCGCCCTCTGTGCGGCCGGTTCCGCACCTCTTTGCCCGCTGGCGGATCACGCAGGACGCGTTTGTTCTGTCGTTCCTCGTACTGGCCAGCGCGTTCGTCCTCGGTGGCGTGCTCGCGGCGTACCACTCCGCGGCCGCAGCGCTGCTCGCCCTCTTGGTGCTGCCGGTGCTCTTCGCCGCTCATCGGGGGTGGCCGCACGTGGTGCAGTGGCTCTCTCGTGCGCGGGTGGAACGGCGCCTTGGCCGGGTCCGCCTTTTTGGAGTGAGCTTCCACAGCGTCGATCTTTCTAGTGCGGCGGTGGAGGTCGGGCGGATGCTCACCGATCGGTCGCACTCCCACGTCGTCGTTACGCCGAACAGCCTGTCGGTGTTGCGGGCAAGACGGGACCCGGTCCTGTCTTCCGCCTATGAGCGTGCCGATCTCGTGCTCGCCGACGGGATCGGGATCGTCTGGGCGTCCCGGTTGCTCGGCGTGCCGCTTCCTGAGCGCGTCACGGGGGTTGATCTTGCAGAGGCGATCCTGCCGGTGGCCGCGCGTGCTGGGACCCGCGTCTTCCTGCTCGGGGGGCGACCGGGCGTGGCGGAGCGGGCCGGCTTGCGGCTGGTGGCGCGATTCCCGGATCTATCGATCGTTGGGATGCATGACGGCTATTTTACCGATGAAGAGGGGGTCCGCCGCGTCCTCGAGGAGGCACGACCTGAGCTTCTCCTGGTGGGGATGGGCGTGCCGCAGCAGGAGCGGTTCATGGCATGCACCGCTGGAACGTTGCGGATCCCCGTGATGGTTGGTCTCGGGGGGGGGCTCGACCTGTTCGCCGGAGACCGTGTACGGGCGCCGCAGGCCTGGCGGCGTCTCGGCCTCGAGTGGCTCTACCGGATCACTCAGGAACCGCGCCGCGCCGCCGCGGTGTGGGGGATTCTGCGGTTCATCATTCGTGCCTGCGGGGCGCGGATCATCCTCACCGTGCTCGATCTCCTCTCCCTGCCCGCGGAGGCCTAGTCGGGTGTCAGTAGTTGAGAGTCAACTGCTGGCCTGTTTCAGGTCCTTGATGAATCCGGTGCGAGGACGCACCATACCGTCGACAGCGTGGGTGCAATGGCTGAAAAGAAGGGACAGGCTGCTTTTTTGGAGTCGTCTCTGATGTCGGACCAACCGCTGCGCACTTATGGGACCCGGTCTCGGACTCGCAAAAAAGTAGCCTGTCCCCTTTTCCCATCTGGGTCCTTGACGCTGAACTAGTCAGCTACCAGATCGACCGCCTCCGCCTGCAGCGTCCCTCGCCAGTCATCGAAGCGGGTGCGGAAGACCAGGGAGTGGCCGGTTCCCTGCTCGAAGAGGTCGAAGTACGACCCCATACGGAAGGCGATGAACGGGAGCGTGTGCCCGTCCTGGAAGACCTTTCCCTTGACGTGCTGTCGCCGGGCCCCGACCAGGGAGAGCCCATCGAATGTGCAGTCACGCAGGAGAAAGAGGGGATGGGGATTCCCTGGCCCGTACGGGGAGAGGGAGTGGAGGTTCGTCTGCAGGCGCAGGTCGAGGTCCTTTGCTGTGACCTCGGCGTCGATCTCCCGAGTCGTCGGGCCGGATGCGGCGGATCGCTGTTTCGTCACATAACGGAGGAGGTCCTCCTGCAGCCGGGGTAGGCTCTCGTTGCGGACGGAGAAGCCGGCGGCCATCCGGTGCCCCCCGAATTGGAGGAACAGGTCGGCGTGCGCGGCCAGACAGTTGCCGAGGTCAAACCCCTCGACGCTCCGGCAGGAGGCGCGGCTGATCCGGTCTCCCTGTGAGACGACCACGGTCGGGACCCGGTACCGCTCGGCGAGGTTTGAGGCGGCCAGGCCGATGATGCCCTCGTTCCAGTACTTCCCGACAAGGATCAGGATGCCGTCCTCGCGCGGATCGATGCCCTCTGCAGCGATCTGTTCCTCGGCCTGAGCGATCAGGTCCCGCTGGGCGATTTCCCGGTCGCGGTTGTAGTCGAGCAGGGTCTCGGTCAGGTACTCGGCCCGATCGAGTTGAGTCGTCGTGAGCAGGAGAAAGGCGACCTTCGGATCCCCGGCCCGGTTGGCGGCGTTCAGCTTGGGTGCGATCAGGTATCCGATGTCCGTCGCGTTGATCCGCTTTGGGTCGACGTTCAGGCGGTTCATCAGCACACGCAGCCCCACGGAGGAGCCCTCTTTGCGCGTGAGCAGGGAGAACCCCTCGCGCACCAGCGCCCGGTTCTCCACCTCCCCCTGCTCCGCGAGCGGCACGAGGTCTGCGATCGTGCCCAGAGCGACCAGGTCGAGGAACAGGTAGGGGGTGGCGGGGCGGCCGAGCCGCTCATACAGGGCGCACAGGAGCTTGTAGGCGACGCCAACCCCGGCGAGGTGTTTATTGGGGTATGGATCTGCGGGCTGCTGCGGGTCGATCACCGCACAGGCCGGAGGAAGGGACGGGGGCGGGAGGTGGTGGTCGGTGACGATCGTGTCG
>CAZBWD010000047.1:0-10892 GCA_964495585.1 uncultured Thermotogae bacterium | reverse complement strand
GACCTCGGGCCAGGAGCGGGGATGCACGGCGGGGAGGTCGTCATCGCCGGGTCTCCAGAAGAGGTGATCGCCTGCCCGCGGTCGGTCACCGGGAGGTTCCTCTCCGGGGCGCTGTCGATCCCCGTGCCCGGGCGCCGGCGGAAGGGGAACGGCAAGCACCTGCGCGTCGTCGGCGCGGCGGAACACAACCTGAAGGGGATCGACGTGGACATCCCGCTCGGCCGGTTCGTCGGCGTCACCGGCGTGTCCGGCTCGGGGAAGAGCTCGCTCATCGAGGACGTCCTCTACCGCGGGGTGGCCCACCGGCTTCACCTCGCCGCCCGCCGCCCCGGCGCCCACCAGGAGATCCTCGGAGTCGAGCAGATCGACAAGGTGATCGAGATCGACCAGTCCCCGATCGGACGGACGCCCCGCTCGAACCCCGCCACGTACACCAAGCTGTTCGACGACATCCGCTCCCTGTTCGCCCGCACCCCCGAGGCGCGGCTGCGCGGCTACAGCGCCGGCCGGTTCAGCTTCAACGTCAAGGGCGGGCGGTGCGAGGCCTGCCAGGGTCAGGGCAAGGAGAAGATCGAGATGCATTTTCTCCCCGACATCTACGTGCCGTGCGAGGTCTGCGGCGGATCGCGCTACAACCGGGAGACGCTGCAGATCCGCTACAAGAACAAGTCGATCGCCGACGTCCTGGCGATGTCCGTCGAGGAGGCGCTGACCTTCTTCGCCAACATCCCGCGCGTGCGGCGCAAGCTCCAGACGCTGTACGATGTCGGACTGACCTACGTCGAACTCGGGCAGCCCGCCCCCGAGCTGTCGGGCGGCGAGGCCCAGCGGGTGAAGCTCGGCAAGGAGCTGTCCCGCCGCTCGACCGGCAAGACCCTGTACATCCTCGACGAGCCGACCACCGGGCTGCACGCCGCCGACGTGAAGAAGCTCCTGCAGGTCCTGCACCGGCTCGTCGAAGGCGGGAACACGGTCGTCGTGATCGAGCACAACCTCGACGTGATCAAGACCGCGGACTGGATCATCGACCTGGGGCCCGAGGGCGGCAACGCCGGCGGGCGGGTCATCGCCACCGGAACCCCGGAACAGATCGCACAGACCTCGGGATCCTACACCGGCCAGTACCTCGTGGACGCGCTGCGCGATGGGCCGTACGGGGACCCCAGGGCCGGCGTCAGCTCGACAGCCAGTAAAGGAGGAGAAGATGTCACCGGGAGCGTATGAGACGATCTACGAGGTGATCCGCCGGATCCCCCGCGGGAAGGTGGCCACCTATGGCCAGATCGCGTATATCGTCGGGCCGCCGTGCACCGCACGGCGGGTCGGCTGGGCCCTGGGCGCCCTGCGAGGTCGGTCGAGCGGCCCGCCGGTCCCCTGGCAACGCGTGGTCAACGCACGCGGCGAATCGAGCGTCGGCTCTGTCCAGATGGACCTTCTCGTCGGGGAAGGCATCGAGCTCGACGCCGACGGACGGATCGACCTCGAGCGGTTCGGCTGGGACGGCTACAGCGCCGACTAGTACTTAGCGGGCTAAAATCGCGGAACGCGGTTTGAGGTCCGCTGTCGGTTCTAGCCGCAGTCCGGCATGGCGCTTACTTACGCAAGCAAGTACTAGGCATCGGCCCGTTCGCTCGTCCGACGGGCGAAGGCGGCCGCTGCCTCGATCTCGGTGGGGCTGGGGTGGCTGCGCGCGACCAGGCCGAGGACAGACCAGTCGCGCCCCCTGCAGCTGAACCGCCCGATGACCTGCGCCCCCTTCTCCTCCACCGCCCTTGCCATCCGGTCGAGGTGGCTCGGCTCCCCGCCGTAGGTCCCGAACAGGGCGACCTTCACCCCGGCAAGCCCCCTGGATCGGGAGAGGAGGGCCCGCATCGCACGCCCCGCACGCCCGGCATAGACTCCGCTTCCCAAAAAGAGGAGGTCCGCCCCATCGAGCCCTGTCGCGTCCTTCGCCCGCTGTGCAGGGATCTGGAGCGACTCCGCCATCGCCTCGGCGAGCCGCCGGGTGTTCCCGGTCAACGAACTGTAGACCAGCCGTGTCCTCATGCGCTCTCTCCTCTTGCCTCCGCACCGGTTTGTCCGAAGCGCGCCGCCAGTTTACACTGGCGCTGCGAGGTGGGGAAAGGACGACACGGCGATGTGCAGGGTTAGTTCTGGTTCTCTTGGTCGGAGGCTGCTTCGGGTCGGTCGTGCGCCCGACTGCCGGCTTCTCCTGGTGCCCGGACGGGTCGCAGGGACAGCTCGACTACCGGTTCTCGTCGACCTCGACGACGGTGCCCGGCCACTACATCACCTCACTTTCGTGGAATTTCGGCGACGGGACCGGCCCCGTGACGACGTACGGGGACGCGTTCACTCTCGACTGCCCGGGGCCGACCGGCTTCCCGCCCAACGATGCGACTGATCGCTGACCTCCATGTCCACTCGCGCTACAGCCGCGCCACGAGCCCGGCGACTACTCTCCCTGCCCTGGCTCGGGCGGCGTCACAGAAGGGGATCGACCTTCTGGGGACCGGGGACTTCACGCATCCCGGCTGGTTCTCCGAGCTCGAGTGTAACCTCGAGCCGTTGGGAAACGGCATCTACCGGCACGAGCGGACTCTGTTCCTCCTCACCGTCGAGCTCGCCGCGATCTGGCGCCAGGACGGGCGCACGCACAAGGTTCACCTCGTGGTCCTCTGCCCCGGCCTCGACGCCGCAAGGAGGATCAACCGCGAGCTCGCTTCGATCGGGAACCTCGAAGCAGACGGCCGCCCCACCTTCGGGACCTCGGCACCGGTGCTCCTCGAGGCGATCTGGAGCGCAGAGCCGACCGCCGAGGTGATCCCCGCCCACATCTGGACCCCGTGGTTCTCGGTCTTCGGATCGCGCTCGGGGTTCGACTCCCTGGAGGCGTGCTTCGGCCCGACCACGGGCCGCCTCTTCGCCGTGGAGACCGGTCTGTCGAGCGATCCGCCGATGAACTGGCGGTGCTTGGCGCTCGACAGCCTGGCCCTCGTGTCGAGCTCGGACGCCCACTCCCCGGAGCGGCTCGGCCGGGAGGCGACCCTGTTCGAACTGGCCGAGCCGAGCTACAACGGCCTCATCGCAGCGATGAAGACCCGCGATCCCTCCCGGCTGCTCGGGACGATCGAGTTCTACCCTCAGGAGGGGAAGTACCACTTCGACGGGCATCGCACCTGCGGGGTCGTCCTGTCCCCCCGCGAGACGATGGCGCTTCACGGGCTGTGTCCGGTCTGCGGCAAGCCGCTGACCATCGGTGTGATGCACCGGGTCGAGGAGCTCGCCGACCGCGCGGACGGGGTGTCGTGCGCGGGCAGGGCCCCGTTT
Source organism: uncultured Thermotogae bacterium (assembly GCA_964495585.1). Taxonomy (GTDB): domain Bacteria; phylum Bipolaricaulota; class Bipolaricaulia; order UBA7950; family UBA9294; genus CAZBWD01. Next base: position 7,562 of record CAZBWD010000047.1, on the reverse strand, counting down.
CACAGCCTGGTCCCGCTCGCGGAGATCATCGCCCAGGCCCTGGGGGTCGGGCCACGAACCAAAGGAGTGACCCGCGAGGTTGACCGGCTGATCCACCGTTTCGGAAGCGAGTTCGCCATCCTCATGGACTTGCCGCTCGCGGCGCTTGCCGAGGGAACCCCGGCGCCGATCCTCGAGCGGATCGCCAATGTCCGGATGGGGAGGCTCGAGATCGAGCCCGGCTACGATGGGGTGTTCGGCAGGATCAGGATCCCCGCCGGCTCGGGAGGAGGAATCCCGTGATCTACGACGGAGTGGAGCTGCCTCGCCTCGTGTCCCGCGCGAAGGCGGCCGCGATCCTGAGGATCGATCTCGACACGCTCGGCGCCTGGATCGCGACGGGACGCCTGAGCGTGGCGCACGTCAACGGCACGGTGCGCGTGCTCACCGAATCGATCGCCGACCGGATGGGCGAGGCGACCCCCTCCCGTCCGAACCAAGAGGCCTGAGCCGGTAGTACAGCGCCCGACGAGACCGTCTGCCCGGACCACGCGGCGGGCGGTTTGTGTTATCCTACCCGCGTCATGCCCGAGCCTACCGACAAGCGGTACGTCCTCCTCGTCGCCTCGCTGGCCTCCTTCCTCAGCTCGTTCATGAGCTCGGCGGTGACCATCGCTCTGCCCACGATCGGCAGGGAGTTCCATGCCGGGGCCGTCGCCCTGGGCTGGATCACGACCGCCTATCTGCTCGCCGCCGCGGTGAGCCTCCTGCCCCTCGGCCGCTTGGCCGACATCCACGGGCGGCGGCGGGTGTTCACGCTGGGCATCGCGGGCTACACCGTCTCCTCCTTCCTGTGCGTTATCGCTCCATCGACCGCCCTTCTGATCGCGCTGCGCGTCCTCCAGGGCGTGGGCGGCGCGATGATCTTCTCCACCTCGGCGGCGCTCGTTACCTCCGCCTATCCGCTTGAGGAACGCGGAAGGGCGCTCGGCTGGAACGTCGCCGCGGTCTACACCGGCCTGTCCTTCGGCCCGGTGCTCGGCGGGATCCTCACCGAGCACCTCGGCTGGCGGTCCCTGTTCCTCGTGAACGTCCCCCTCGGGATCCTGATCCTCGGCGTGGTCCTGTGGAAGGTCAAGCAGGAGTGGGCCGAGTTTCGCGGCGCGCGGTTCGACCGTCCCGGCGCGCTGATCTACGGGGCGGGGATCATCGCCCTGATGCTTGGCTTCACCGCGCTTCCTGCCTTGCATGGGTTGTTTCTCCTCCTTGGCGGTCTCGGCGGCCTCGGCGGTTTCGTCGTGTGGGAGCTGCGAAACGCCAGTCCCCTGTTCGATCTGCGTCTGTTTCGTGACAACCGGACGTTCGCCTTCTCCAACCTCGCAGCGCTCATCAACTACAGCGCCACCGCTGCCGTAGCGTTCCTGCTCAGCCTGTACCTCCAGTACAACCGCGTCTTCAACGCGGAGACCGCGGGGATCATCCTCATCGCCCAGCCGGTCCTCCAGACCGTGTTTTCCCCGCTCGCCGGCCGGCTGTCCGATCGGATCCAACCCCGGATCGTCGCCTCGGTCGGGATGGCGATGACCGTCGTCAGCCTCGCGGTGTTCGCTTTCATCCGGAGCCAGACCCCACTTGCACTCATCATCGTCAACCTCGCCTGGCTCGGCCTCTCCTTCGCCCTCTTCTCCTCGCCGAACACCAACGCGATCATGAGCGCCGTCGATCGGCGGTTCTACGGCGTGGCCGCGGGGACAGTGGCGACGATGCGCACGATCGGCCAGATGACGAGCATGGGGCTCGCCATGCTCCTCCTGTCGGTGTTCATCGGAAACGTCACGATCACCCCCGCCAACGCCGGGCGGTTCCTGTTGACGACGCGCGTCGCGTTCGGCCTCTTCGCCGCTCTGTGCGTCCCCGGGGTCCTCGCCTCGCTCGCTCGGGGAAACCTCGCCCGCCAATCGCCCGACCCCGAGCAGGCGAGGAGCCCTCGGTGTTCAGATCAAGGCTCTCGGTAATCGGCCAGGGCGGAAGGATGCCGATCGCGGATCAGCTGGCAGGCGGAGTGACACGGAAGGTTCAACCTGCGGCGTGGGGAGCCGCGAGGAGTGCCCGTCTCCTGCTAGTCGATCTGGCGGACCGGGCGGTTGAGCGCAGCGTACGCGGTGGCCACCAGGACCAGCGCCCCTGCCGCGCTGAACAAGAGGGTGAGGTGCAGGTCGACGAGCGCGCCGGCGATGAAGTAGGAGACCGGTGTCAGCCCCTGCGAGGCGAACATCACCACGCTCATCAGCCGGCCGAGGAACCGCTTCTCGGTCCGCAGCTGCAGCCAGGCCATGAGCATCACGTTGATCAGTCCACCCGCGATCCCCATGCACCCGATGACACCCACGGCAACGGGCAGGCCGGGAACCCACCCGAGCGACGCCAGGCCGAGCCCCATCACCAGGGTGATGCCGATCATGATCAGCCCTCGCCGCCTCGGCCGACCGATGACCCCGCCGATGATCGCGCCGACGAGCGCCCCCGCCCCCCAGGCCGACATCATCACCCCGAACGCCGCCGCACCGCCGACAAATCGCGTCTTCGCCAGGGTGGCAAGCCCAACGTTCACCGGGCCGACAAAGGAGAAGTCGACCGCCGCGATGATGAGCAGGATGGCGCGAAAGACCACGTCGCTCCACGCGTAGCGCAGCCCCTCGACAACATCGGCGAAGAGCCCGCGCTGCTCGGGCACCGCGTCCAAGGGATCGCCGCCGTCTTCCCCGGCGGGTTCGGCGGAGAGCCTGGCCCGGCCCGTGCTGCGCATCATCCACACGGTGACCCCCGCAAAGACGAACGTGGCGGCGTCGATCCCGAACGCCACGGCCGTCCCGGTGGTGGCGACGAGGATCCCCGCCAGCGCAGGCCCGACCAGGGTGGTCAGCTCCAGGGTCCCCTGAATCAGGGAGTTGGCCCGCTCAAGCTCCTCGTCGGGCACCAGGCGGGGGATGAACGACTGGAAGGCCGGGTAGAAGAAGGCGTCAAACGTCCCGAACAAGAGCGCCAGGACGTAGAGGTGCCACAGCGCCGCGCCGCGAACGACGATGAGGGCGGTCAGCCCCGCGACCAGGACGGCGCGCGTGGCGTTCGAGATGAGCATGATCGGGCGGGGCGACACGCGGTCAGTCACCGCACCGCCAATCAGCATCAGCGCCGCTCGGGGGATCGCAGCAAACATCAGGACGGTCCCCAGCGCGAGGCCCGACCCCGTGATCTGGAGCGTCAACCAGGTGAGCGCCACGAAGTAGAACTGGTCGCCGAGCAGCGAGACGCCTTGCCCCATCCACAACAGGCGAAAATCGCCCAAGTGAAGCGGCTCGAAGAACGATGACAGTCGCGTTCTGAGGTTGGGTCGGTGCATGTCGGCTCTCCTGCAGGTCAGGGACCAATGCCCGGCCTTCAACCGGGCAATCGGCAATCATACACTGGGGTTCGCGCCAAGTCACCCGTCTCCGATGGCCCGTCTCCCGGCTGGCCCTTTCCCATGGGACGGCGGGCGCGACGGATTGCCCTACTTTAGGACCACCATGTCGGCGGCGTCCTCAAGCATCGCGTCGATCGCCTGCTTGTACAGGGGGTAGGCCGCGGGGGACACCTCGGCGACGTTCGTCTGGAAGATCCGGATCGCGTGGATTACCCCGCCGGAGAGCTCGTAGTGCGCGCTGAAGCTCGCGACCGCATTGGCTACGTCCTTGTCCTGCGGAAGCTGGACGCTCATCCCCGCAGGGATCGTGACCCACGTCTCCACCTGCAACCGCTCAGGCACGGTCATCAGCGGATACCGTCGCGTGGGCTGGCCCACCTCGTCGGAGAAGTAGCCGGGGAACGGGAGCTGCGCGGGGTAGGGGACCGGGAAGAGGAGCATCCCGCCGGCCTTCTGCGCAAATCCGTCCTTCTTGAACGCTTGCGTGACCGTAATCGGGGTGTGGGGGTCGTCGAGGCCAGAGAACGAAAGCGAGGTGATCTGCGCCCGCGGGATGACCGCGCTCAAGACCTGCCCGAACAGGTTCTCGCGCTCATCCGGCCGGCGCGCGCGCAGGAGGTCGCGGTACCACAGGTCGTCGTCGCCACCGGTCGCGATCGTGGCGGTCGCCGTCAGGCCGCCGGCCTTGGAGACCGTCGCCTTCGTCACGCTCGCGACGGAGGTCTGCGCAGGCACGACGGAATCGGTGGTCACGACGAGCCCCGGCCGGTCCACCTTGCCGAGCACCAGGAGTCCGTGCCGTGCCTGATCCACCTGGGGGAGATACGAGGCGGTGCCGATGTCCCACGTCGGATCAAGGAACTGCCAGCCCTTCCCCCGGGGCACCGCAACGATCACGTGGTCGAATGCCTGGACCGTCGGGAGCGTGCTGAAGTCGACGTCCATCCCGTCGCGGACGTTGAGCAACACGGGGTAGGCCTCGAGCCCCGCCGCGCGGAGCATCGAGATGAGGAGCGTCGCCTGATCCTTGCAGTCCCCGTAGCGGTTGGCGAAGACCTCGCTCGCCGCGTGCGGCTGGTACCTCCCCATCCCGAACTCGAGCGCGACGTACCGCACCTTGCGCGCCACGAAGTCGTAGATCGCGCTCACCACGTCGGACGGCGTCTGGATGCCGTCAGTGAGTTCGTGCACCTGCGACAGGATCGCGGCGTCCGGCTTGTAGCGGTCCGAAGCAAGATCCGCGTACCAGGAGACGACGTCGTCCCAACTCGCGAGGGTGCTCAGGATGACCTGCGAGGACAGCGCGTCCATGTCCGGCATGTACGGCTCGTAGCCGATGGCCGGGATGTCCTTCTGCGAGAAGGTGTAGGAGACGGACTGCGGTCCCGTCTGGATCGCCGGCTTCACGTCGGTTCCCACGCCCTGCCAACGCAGCGGCACCCCCTTCGGCAACTGGACCGTCGTCGTCGACTCCTGCGTGGGGATCTCACTCGCGAAGTACCAAATCCCATCGAACGACGGGGTCTGCGGTCCCTCGCCCCGATCCTTGTCAGATATCGTCACCTGCCAATCGATGATCGCCCCGGGCTCGAGCGCCGGCATGCTGATCGTGTAGAGCTTGGTGCTCGAGTACATCGGCGCGTCGGTGAGCGCCGAGGGGGTCACCTCGTGGATCGCCGATGCCGCCGGAATGACGACCTTCCCGTCGGGCGTGATGGTGCGGGCGTAGCCAAGCGTGATCCGATCGAGGTTCGTGCCGTAGGGCACCTGCACTTCGCCGTAGTCCTGGACTCCCTGCTGGGTCAAGATCCGCAGCCGCTCACGCAGGACGGTCACCGAAGAGCCATCGGTCTGGACGATCGACTGGGCCCCGTCGATGAGGACCACTGCCTCCATCCCCGGATACTGGTCGGCGGTGGGCGCGTTCTTGAGAACCGAGGCCGCCGGCTCCTGGCCCACCACGGCAAGGCACGCCACCGCCATCACCAGGAAGAATAGACCGACCGAAAAAGCCTTCCGCATGTGTACTCCCCTCTGTCCCGCGTTCTGGTCCCTGAGTATACCGCAAGGGGTGAGCCTCTGACCCGTAGCAGACTGGCCCCAACCACCGCTGGGAGTTAGTGGGCCGCGTGTCCTCCTTCCTGACGGCCGTTGCGTCCCAGCCAGCGCTCAGAAGAAGGAAGTGGTCGAATCCGGTCAAACGGATTATAATGACCCCCCTGAGAGGGGTGAGAGCTTGTTCCAAGCAACAGACAGACAGAAGGAAGCGGATACTGAGGGTGGCATCCTGGTCTCTGTAGCGGTTCCCGCCTACAACGAGGAAAACTGCATCGGCAACTGCCTACGGTCCCTGGGGAAACAGAGGACCACGGCGAAAATCGAGATCATCCTGTGTCTCAATGCCTGCACCGATCGGACGGCGCGGATCGCCGCCCGGGTGGCGCGACAGGAGGGGCTCAACCTCAAGATTGTGGACGAACCCGTGAAGGGCATCGCGCGCGCCCGCCAGAGGGCGTTTCAACACACCGCCGGGGACATCATCCTGAGCGCCGATGCGGACAGCAAGTATCCCCCGGATTGGGTCGAGCGCGTCGTTGCCAACTTCCGTCGCTTGCCAAGAACGGCTCTCGTCTACGGCCCAGTGCACTTCGAGGGTTTGAGCGGCACGGGCGGCTGGTTCTTCGAGCACCTCTACCCCGCACTCAACTGGGTGATCACGCAGTTCGACCGGATCGGTGGACAGCCCAACGTGTGGGGGCCGAACTTCGCGGTGGACCGCGAGGCATTTCAGAAGGTGGGCGGCTTCACCGGGATGAAGGCGTTTGAGGACAGCCAGCTCGCCTACCGAGTGGCTCGGACCTTTGGCCGCCGCAGTCTGCACTATGACCACCGCCTGGTCGTCCATACCTCAGCGCGCCGCTACGAGGTTCATGGTCTATTGGGAGGCGCGCTCTACTACTTCAACCACCGCTTTCAGGTGTTCGTCCTCAAGCGCAACGTCCCCGAGTTTCAGGACGTCAGGATCTCGCCTTAGGAGCAAGTCGGGAGCCAAGAGTCGATAGTCCCTCGTTCGTAGTAGGTGGTCCACAAGCGAGAAGAAGAGAGCCCCGAGCCGGCAGTTGCTGATCGGTCGTCAAAGAAGCAAGTCGGTAGTCGAGGGATTCAGTCCGCAGTTGATTGTCGGTAGTCGACCGCAGACAGTCAGGGGCTTAGTGTCACGAGCCCGCAGCTCCAGAAGGCAGTGCGGACAACGCGATGGATCCTCCGCCTGCATTCGCCGCTCGACGAGCAAATCCAGACTACAGGTTTTCCCGTATTCAACTCCTGACCATAGAGTCGGCTCGCTTCGTTCGACTCAAGACTCACGCCGCGCGACTCTGTCAACCACGGACCACGAACCACCCACCACCTACTACCAACCACAAACTACCCACTACTCACCACGAACGCCCCATCACGCACGCCTACTTGGCTGCAACTTGGCAATCCAGTACAGTTCTCGATGGATTCCATACCCGAGGGGGATGTTGCATGAAGAGGTTCTTGCTGTTTTCGCTCTTGCTGTCGTTGTCAATCGGCCTGGTGGGCTTCGGCATGACGGTCGATGAGGCGCTGGCGCTCTTTCCCGCCAACTCCGACATCAAGATCGCCTACGACGCGACCGGGCAGGCACAACTCGAAGCCGCGATTCAGGCATTCAAGGACGCGCTCGGTGCGACGCCGTCGTTCGACGAGACGAGCGAGGACGCCTACACCGCGCTCCAGATCGATCCCGCGCACAAGGACTGGGTCAACAAGCTCGTTCAGTGCTACTATACCCTGGGGGACGTCTTCCTCCACGATCAGGACGGCGCCGCCGCGGTGTTCGAGAAGGGGCGGTTGTGGGGGTTGAAGAGCCTGCGCATGGATCCGGCGTTCGCGGAGGAGGAGGTGCGGCACGGGTTTGTCGCGGCGGTGAATCAGGAGACTGACGTTGCCGCACTCTACTGGACTTACGCCAACTGGGCGCGCAAGGACGAGTTCGACAAGCTCGGCGCGATCGTGAGAAACGACCCGCCGAAGCTCCTCGCGCTCGCCGAGCGCACGCTCGCCGTCGATCCCACGTATATCGCTTACGGAC
>CAZBWD010000046.1:0-11172 GCA_964495585.1 uncultured Thermotogae bacterium | reverse complement strand
GAAGGTGCGCATCCCGTCGCGCGTCTCCCCGAGGACGACCACGTGCCGCAGGCCGGGCAGGTCCTTGCGGACCTGATCGATCATCGCGCGGTAGTCGATCCCGACGAACGAGTCAACCATGAACAGCGTCGTCGCCTCGGAGTTCTCGAGGATGTAGTGCACCTCGTGCGCCTTGTAGCGGGTGTTCATCGGGACGACGACCGCGCCGATGCGCGCGACCGCGAAGTAGGCGACGACCCACTCCGGGAGGTTCGGCATCCACAGGCCGACCTTGTCACCCTTCTTCACACCGAGGGCCATCAACCCGCGGCCGAGCCGGTCGACCGCTTCATCCAGCTCCCGATAGGTGGTGCGGTCGCCTCGATAGACGATGGCCGACCGCTCCGGGAAATGGAAAGCAGTCTGCGAGAGGACCTGGGACAGCGTTCTCATCGATTCACCCCTCACGGTTGCGGTGGTTGTATGAAGGGATTATCGATCAGGAGCGCAGACCGCGCAAACTGGAGCCGTTGTGTGCGGCGTCCTATAATCCACGAACAAAGGAGGGAAGTCTGATGCGTGTATCCTACGGCAGGTATCTGGATGTGGACCTCTCGACCGGCGGGATCAGGGACTATGAGATTCCCGAGCGCTGGCAGCGGCTGCATCTCGGCGGTCGGGGGATCGCGGCGCGGATCCTCCTCGACGAGCTGACCGGCAAGGAGAAGGCGCTCGCCCCCGAGAACATCCTGGTGTTCGCCTCCGGCCCGCTGCAGGGGACCGGCCTGGCCGGAGCCGGGCGGCACGTCGTGATGGCCGTCTCCCCAAAGACAGGTTCGGTCGCCGATTCCTACGTCGGGGGTCACCTCGGTCACCACCTCGGCCGCAGCGGATACGATGGGATCCTCGTCCGCGGGCGCGCGGCGCGCCCGGTCTACCTCGCCCTCATCGACGGCGAGGCGCGCCTGCGGCCTGCCGAAGACCTATGGGGGAAGGGGACCGCGGAGACCGACAAGATCCTCACGGCGCGTCACCCGAATGCGAGTGTCGCTTCGATTGGCATCGCCGGAGAGAGGCTCGTTCAGATGGCCTGCATCATCCATGACCGCGCCCGTTCGGCCGGCCGTCCCGGCCTCGGCGCGGTGATGGGCGCCAAGCAGCTGAAAGCGATCGTCGTGCGCGGGAGCACGGACAAGCCGCTCGCGGACAAGGAACGGTTCGCCCGCGAGCGGACGGCGTACGCGCGGTCCTTGATGGAGGACGCGGGGACGAAGCGCTTCGGGGAGTACGGCACGTCGCGCGGGGTGGCTTGGCTGTCGGAGATGGGGATCCTCCCCACGAAGAACTTCCTCGAGGGGACCTTCGACGCGGCCGAGGCGATCAGCGGGGAGCGCCTCCACGATACGATCCTCGTCGGCCGTGACACCTGCACCGGCTGTCCAATCCGCTGTAAGCGGGTCGTCAAGACCGAATTCGCCGGTCAGGAGGTCCTGCCGGCGTTCGGTGGGCCGGAGTACGAGACGGTCGCCGCCCTCGGCTCGTTGTGCCTGAACGCCGACCTCTCGGCGGTCGCCCTGGGAAACCAGCTGTGCAACGAGTACGGATTGGACACGATCTCCGTCGGGGTGGCGATCGCTTTCCTGATGGAGGCAGCAGAACGTGGCCTGGTCGACGAGCCGATCGCCTGGGGCGACGGCGAGGCGATCGTCGGGTTGATCCACCGGATCGCGCGTCGGGAGGGGATCGGCGACGCGCTCGCCGATGGGACCCAGGGGTTCGCGGAGCGGCTCGGCGCGGACTTTGCGATGGCGATCAAGGGCGTGGAGTGTCCGATGCACGAGCCGCGTGGCAAGCAGGGGCTCGGGATCTCCTACGCGACGAGCCCGCGCGGGGCGACGCACATGGAGGGGATCCACGACACCATGCTCACGGGGGAGCACCCGACCCCCGAGCTGGGGATCGACCGGCCGTACGACCGATTCTCCCTTGAGGACAAGCCGCTTGTCGCCAAGGTCTACGAGGACCTGCGGTCGTTCGTGAACTCCCTGGTTCTGTGCGCGTTCACCGTTCAGGAGACCGGCGGGGCGTACAACTTCCCGTCGATTCGCTCGCTCGTCGGGGCCGCGACCGGCCTTTCGATCCCCGTGGAAGAGATGCTCGCGGTCGGGGAGCGGAACTACGCGCTCCTGCGGATGCACGCCGCCCGCTTCGGGTACACGACAGGAGACGATCGGCTTCCCGCTCGCTTCGCGGCGCCGCTGCCCCGTGGGGCGAGCGCCGGCCACCCGATCGAGCCGGGTGCGATGCGGCAGGCGATCGCCAGGTACTACGAGGCGCGGGGCTACGATACGCTCGGTCCAACCGACGACACGCTGCGCCGGCTGGGGATGGCGGAGCTCGTCGGGGAGGTCCGCCGGTGACCGCCATCGTCGGCGTGATCGGCCACCAGGGGACCGGCAAGACCCGCCTGATCGAGCAGCTGATCCCCGTGCTCCTCGAACGGGGCTACCGCGTGGGGACCGTCAAGCACACTCCCCATCTCGCGGAGGTCGATGCGCCGGAGTCCGACAGCAGCCGCCACCGCGCCGCTGGGGCGGAGCGGACGCTCGTCATCGGGGCGAGCGAGCAGGCCCTGTTCTGGGAGAGGGATCCCGAGGCGCCGATCGAAGAGCAGATTCAACGGCTCTTCCCGGACTACGACCTCGTCCTCGTCGAGGGGTTCAAGCACGGACCGTTTCCCAAGATCGAGGTCTGGCGCCGGGTGGGGGAGCGGTCGGTCGAGCCGCTCGCTGGGACGGTCCGGGTGATGGCGGTGGTGACCCGCGAGCGGGTCGCCCTTCCCGATGGGGTCACGGTCCTTCCCCCGAACCGGCCCGAGGAGGTCGTCGACCTCCTCGAACGGTCGGTTCTTTCCTCCTAGAAGGGCTTTTGCGCGTCGAACGGGTCTGTGGTACCCTTGTCGTCATGGGAAGAGCGGTTTCCGTGAACGAGCAAGCGCGGTGTCTTTCCTCGACTCTGTTCCTCGTGCCGCACGGGGTGGACCGGACCGAGGCGGGGCGGCGGCTCGCTGCGTCGTCGCTCGCCGGCGACCCGGCGCAGGAGGCCCTCGTCTTGCGGGGAGTCCATCCGGACCTGATCGAGCTCACCGCACCGAGCGGCAAGCAGAAGATCGGGATCGCCCAGGTGCGGGAGGTGATCCGCCAGGCGGAGTTCGTCGCCACACAGGCCCCGCGCAAGGTCTGCCTGGTGCCCCGGGCCGAAGCGATGACCCTCGAAGCGGCGAACGCCCTGCTCAAGGTGCTCGAGGAGCCGCCTCGCGACCTCGTCTTCCTCCTCCTGGCCGAGCAGCAGGGGGACCTGTTGCCGACGATCGTCTCGCGCAGCCGGATCGTCCGCCTGCAAGGCGCGTCGACATCCGACCGGGTGGCCCGGCTCGCGGCGGCCGGCTACACGCCGCAGGAGGCGCGGGTCATCCTCGTGCTGGCCCGCGGCGAGACGGAGCTTTCCGGCTTCATCGAGCAGCCGATCGACGTTCGGGCCGGGTTCGCGCGGGCCGGCGAGGAGGTGGGGCGGGCGGATCCTGACAGGCTCCTGGAGTTGAGCACGGGCACCGAGCCGTTCCTTCGCCGCGCGGGCCTGGTCGCGGTCTTCGACCGGCTGGTGGCCGGGGACCGTCCGCTCGCCGTCCGGGCGGCCCGCTCGCTCGCGCGGCTCGATCTCGAGGCGCTTCGGCGGTTCTTGGAGGACCTCGCGACGATCGCTTCCGAGCTTCACCGCCGCGGAGTCCTGTCGGACAACGACGCTTCTTCCGGTCTCCCTGCACCGGCTGCCCGCGTCGCGCCAAACCGCGCCCGCGCGCTCTGCCGGCGGATCGAGCACGCCTGGAAGGCCGTTTGGCAGCACACCTTCGCCGAGGCGGTCCTCCTCTCCCTGTTCCTCGGTTTTGAGGAGGCGACCGATGCCTGAAGAGAGCGTCTTCCTGGTTCGTGTTCTCAACCTGGAGCGCGACAGCGGCTACTTCCACGCCGAGGCGCTCGGGGAGGCCGTGCACGCGCTGCAGCCCGGGGCCCTGTGCGTGGTCGACCACGGTGGTGAGCGGCTGGGGGAGATGACGAGCGTCCTCGCGGCCGGGGAGGGGATCGGCCAGCAGCTCGAGCGGATCCTGCGCCCTGCGTCGCGTTCCGACATCGAGGCCCACCAACACAACTGCGCGGAGGCGGAACGGATCCTGTCCTCCACGCGGGAGGTCATCGCGCGGCACGGCCTGCCGATGCACCTCGTGGCAGCGGAGTACACCCTGGACCGCTCCCACCTGCGGATCAACTTCACGGCCCCACACCGCGTCGATTTCCGGGCACTCTTGCGGGAGCTCGCGGCCCGGTACGGGACCCACATCGAGCTGCGCCAGATGGGGGCGCGCGATGAGGCGCGGCTGAAGGGCGGCATCGGCCGCTGCGGTCAGGTCCTGTGTTGCCACCGCTTCCTGCACTCGCCGCGCCCGATCCCGATGGAACTTGCCTACGACCAGGAGCTGTTCGTGCCCCCCGAGCGGATCACCGGGATCTGCGGTCGGCTGATGTGCTGCCTCGCCTACGAGCACGAGGCGTACAAGTCGGAGCTCTCTCGTTTCCCGAAGCTCGGGACCTGGGTTGCCTACCGGAACGAACGGGGAAAGGTCATCGCGCACAACATCTTCCGGCAGACCGTCACCCTGCTGACCGCCGACAAGGAGCGCATCGAGGTGGACGTGGCTAGGGTGTCCCCGGCCTCGTCCGCGAAGAAGCGGCACTAGGCCTCGCCCCGGCCTGCTTGAGCCATGCGAGCTCCGCGACGGGCAGGCGCACGTCAATCTCGATCCCCTCGGGCATGTAACCGCGCACCGTCACCCCTCCGTTCTCGAACAACCGGTGCAGGAGCCGTTCCTGGGAATAAGGCAGAAGGAGCGACGTGATCGGCCTCTCTCGATCCAGGATCTCGACGGCCCGTTCGAGCAGCCGGTCGATCCCCTGTCCGGTCTTCGCCGAGATCCGGACCCCCTCGGAGAGCCTCTCGGAGAGAGCCGCCTCCGCGCCCGGGAGGTCGATCTTGTTCAACACATTGAGGGACGGTGGCCGGGGCTCGTCCGGGGTGAAGACCTCCTCCTCCAGGGTCGCGAGCACGGCGCGATGGTCGTTCTCGCACCCCGGCCGCGACGCATCGACGATATGCAGGATGAGATCAGCCTCCTGCACCGCCTCGAGGGTGGCGGCGAAGGCGGGGATCAGGTGATGGGGCAGGTCGCGGATGAACCCGACCGTGTCGATGAACAGGGCCGTTCGTCCGGGGGAGAGCTCCCCGCGGCGGACCGTGGTGGCGAGGGTGGCGAAGAGCTGGTCCTCGACCAGGACATCGGTGCTGCACAACCGGTTGAGGAGCGTCGACTTGCCGGAGTTCGTGTAGCCGGCGAGGACGATCTGTGGAAGCGGGCCGGCCGTGCGTTGCTTGCGCTTGAGCGCCCGTTCCTCTCTCGCCTTGGTGAGCCGACGCTCGATCGTGTGCATCCGGCGGGTCAGCTTCTTGCGGTCCAGTTCGAGCTTCGTCTCCCCCGGCCCACGGGTCCCGATCCCGGCGCCCAGCCGGCTGAGCGCCTCGCCCCAGCCGCGCAGCCGCGGAAGCAGGTAACGGAGCTGGGCGAGTTCCACCTGCAGCCGGGCCTCCTTGGTCGCGGCCCGCTGGGCGAAGATGTCGAGGATTAGCTGCGTGCGGTCGATCACCTTGCGGCCGAGCGCCTCCTCCAGGTTGCGGCCCTGGGCCGGGGACAGCTCGTCGTTGAACAGGACCACATCGGCGTCAAGCTCCTGGGCCACGGCCTTCACCTCGGCGACCTTCCCCTTGCCGATGAACAGGGAGGGGTCGGGGCGCTGCCGCTTCTGGCTCACGATCGCCAGGGCCGGGATGCCGGCCGTGCCGGCGAGCGCTTCGAGCTCCTGGAAGCGGTCCTCTGCGCCGTCTGTGGAGGGATCGAGGCCGACGAGGATCGCGCGCTCCATCCCGTAGACGCGGGCGCGCTCCCCAGTGTAGTCCTCCGTCAGGGGAACCTGGTTTCGCTCAGTCCGTCCGTTCAATCCGCCCTCCCAGGCCGGCGAGCTTCCTGTCGAGCCGCGCATACCCGCGCTCCAGGTGCTCGATCCCGTGGATCGTCGTCTGCCCGTCCGCCGCGAGTCCGGCAAGGACGAGCGCCGCCCCGGCGCGGAGGTCCGGCGCGGTGACCGTCGCCCCGTGCAACCGCTCCACCCCGGAAATGATGGCGCTCGCGCCGTCGACCGTGATCCGGGCCCCCATCTTTCGCAGCGGGCCGACATACCCGAACCGCTGTTCGAAGACTGCCTCGGAGATCTGGCTCTTCCCGGCGGCGAGGCTGAGCAGCGCCGCCAGTGGCGGGTGGAGATCGGTCGGGAAACCGGGGTGCGGGGCCGTGGTGACCGCCGTCGCTCTCGGCCGACCGGCCACCGTTGCGATCATCCCTTCTCCCTCGCGGACCGTCGCTCCGGCCTGTCGGAGGACCGGCAGGAACCCGCGCAAGTGGGATGGGACGACCCCCTCCACGGTGACGCTTCCCTGGGTGACCGCCCCGGCGAGGAGGTAGGTCCCGGCCTCGATCCGGTCGGGGATGATCGTGTGGTGCGTCCCGTGCAGCGGCCTGCCCCCGGCGATCCGGATCACGCCCGGTCGGACGTCGATCTCGGCCCCCATCTGTATCAGGAGGGAAGCGAGATCCCCGATCTCTGGCTCCTGGGCCGCGTTCTCGATCCGCGTCTCCCCCGTGGCGAGCGTGGCGGCGATCATCAGCTGTTCGGTCGCCCCGACCGAGGGGTAAGGCAGGTGGATCACCGCGCCGCGCAGGCCGTCGGTCGTCACGAGGACCGCTGCGTCCTGCTTCTCGACGCGGGCGCCGAGGTGGCGGAGCCCTTCGAGATGGAGATCGACCGGACGGGGGCCGATGGTGCACCCGCCCGGAAGCGGCACGAGCGCGCGGCCGAGGCGGGCGAGAAGCGGGCCGAGCACGAGGAACGAGGCACGCATCTGGCGGACGAACCGAGGCTCGGCCTCGTCGCGCAACGGTGTCCGGCGCGTCAGCGTGATCCCGCTGTCGGTCCGCGACACCGCCTTGCCCAGCGAGGTGATCGTGGCGAGGATGGTCTCGACGTCGCGCAGGTCGGGGATCCGCTCGAGAACGATCGGCTCATCGGTCAACAGCGAGGCGACGCAGGCAGGGAGTGCGGCGTTCTTTGCCCCCTCCACGGTGACGCGCCCGCTCAGTGGCGCTCCGCCCGACACGGTCAGCTGGGCCATCAGCTAGGGCGGGAGGTAACGCATCGGGTCGAGGGGGAACTCGCCGTTGCGGACCTCGAAGTGCAGGTGCGGACCGCTCGATACGCCGGTGTTGCCGGACTCGGCGATCGGCTGCCCCTCCTGCACGAACTGCCCGACGTAGACCAGGACCTTGGAGAGGTGGCCGTAGAAGGTGTAGTAGCCGTTGGCATGCTGCAGGATGACGAGGGTTCCGTACCCGCTCAGGTCCTTGTCCTCTCCTGCGAAGTAGACTCTTCCCGAGGCGGCCGCGTGGACGATCGTGCCGGTCGGGACGTCGATGTCGATCCCGTCGTGGTGTTCCCAGGTCTTGAGGACCGGGTTGGTCCGCCAGCCGAACCCCGAGAGGATCTTCCCTTCGGCCGGCCAGATGAACAGCGTCTGCTGTCCGTGTGAGAGCTTGACGACCGTCTGCCAGAGGTCCGGCGTCGCGCCGGGGATGATGATCGTCTCGCCCGCGTAGATCTTCGCGGGATCGCTGATCTTGTTCGCCTTGGCGATCGCGTCGATCGAGACGCCGTACGTCTTCGAGATGTCGGTGAGCGTCTGCCCGGACTCGATCGTGTGGAGGATCCCGTCGTGCACAGCTTGGAGCGTCGTCCCCACGGCGAGCCGGGACGCAGATAACAGCTGGTTGTCGGCCATCAGTTGGGCCGTGGTCATCCCGAGCGTGGTCGCGATGCCCGAAAGCGTCTCACCGGCAGCGACCTTGTGCGTCAGGATCACGCCCCCCTGTGCGGCGGACGGGGTCGTGGCGGTCGGTTCGACCGCGGGTGTCTGTACGGTCGCGGGCGTGATCGGGGGGGACACGGTCGGCGGGAGCGTCGTCTGCGTCGTGGAGGTCACCGGGGGCGGCTGCGTCCGGGATCCGCCGGAGCGTAGGAGGATCGGCAGGAGGATGGCCGCGAGCACGAAGAGCAGGGCGATCGCCACACGATCTTTGCGAATCGGCTTCTGATCAGTCACTGTTCATCAGCTCGAGGAACTGCTCGTTGTCCCGTGTCGCCTCCATCTTGCTCTTCACAAGCTCCAGTGCGGCTTGCGGATCGTTCAGTTCGCTCATCATTTTACGCAGGATCCAGACGCGCTTCAATACCTTGTCCGGCAGAAGGAGCTCTTCCTTGCGGGTCCCGCTCTGTTCGATGTCGATCGCCGGGTAGATCCGCTTGTTCTGGAGGTTGCGGTCGAGGATCAGTTCCATGTTTCCTGTTCCCTTGAACTCCTCGAATACCACCTGGTCGAGCTTGCTGCCCGTGTCGGTCAGTGCCGTGGCGATGATCGTCAGGCTGCCGCCCTCCTCGATGTTCCGCGCGGCGCCGAAGAACTCCTTCGGCTTGTACAGGGCGGTCGGGTCCATCCCGCCGGACAGGAGCTTCCCGGAAGAGGGGACCGCCAGGTTGTAGGCGCGGGCAAGCCGGGTGACGGAATCCATGAGGATCACGACGTCCTTGCCCATCTCCACCAGTCGCTTCGCGCGGTCGGTCACGAGTTCGGAGATCCGCGTGTGGTGGCGCGGCTCCTGGTCGAACGTTGCGGCAACCACCTCGCCGTGGTCGATCGAGCGGCGGAAGTCGGTGACCTCCTCCGGCCGCTCGTCCACGAGCAGGACGAACAGCTTGACCTCCGGGTAGTTGGCGTTGATCCCGTTGGCGATCTTCTTGAGAAGAGTCGTCTTACCGGCATTCGGATCGGAAACGAACAAGACGCGCAGGACAATGCCAAACTGGCAGAACAGATCGAAGATCCGTGTCGAGACATCGGAGGGATCGTGTTCCAGCCGCAGGTGTTCGTTGGGGTGGAGCGGGGTCAGATCGCGGAACGCCGGACGGCTCCGCGCCGCCTCTGGGCCCTTTCCGCCGATCACGTCGACCTTGAGCAGTGCGAAGTAGCGCTCGTCGTTCTTCGGTGAGCGGATCGGCCCGCTGACCAGGTCCCCGTCCCGCAGGCCGAAGCGCTTGATCTGAGAGGGCGAGACGTAGATGTCATTGCGCCCGGGCAGGCAGTTCCCGCTCCTCAGGAACCCGTAGCCGTCGGGGAGGATCTCGAGCACTCCGCCCTCGATCGACAGGTCCTTCGCCTTGGCGAGGTACACCATCAGGGTGCGGAGGAGGTCCTCCTTGCCGAGGTGGTCGCCGTCCTTGAGCTTCAGTTCCCTGGCGAGGTCTTGGAGATCGGTGAGTTTTCTCGCCTGTAGTTCTAGAACTTCCATCGGTGTATCACCTCAAACATGAATTCCACGGTAGATGATCAGGTACGCGCTGGCCACATAGCCGAGGAGGATCACCAGGGCATCGGCCCCGATTCCCAGCACACGACGCTTCGAGCGGTAGGCGATGGCGACCATCGCGATTGTGGTCAACCCGATCCCCAGGAAGCCGACCAGCAGAAGCTCCGAGGCGCCCCCTCCCAGCCCGGAGAAGATCGAGCCGCGGCGGAACGCGACGTCCGCGAAGAAGACCGTCAGGATGTTGAACATGTTCGAGCCGAAGACGTTCCCGACGATCATGTCGTAGGCCCCGATCCGCAGTGCGCCGATCGACGCTGTCAGCTCCGGAAGCGAGGTGACGATCGCGATGAGGATCGCGCCCATGAACGAGCCCGACAGGGATGTCGCAAGCGAGATCGCCTTGCTCGCCCGCACGAGGAAGATCCCCGCGACGATGATCACCCCGCCGGTCAAGAGGAACCCGGCGAGCACCCGCCCGAAGGGCAGGGGCGCGCTGCCGCGCTCCTCTTGGCCTTCCCGCTTTTCGACCCGGAACAGGAGGAAGAGCCCGAACAGGTAGGTGGCGAGGATGAGGAGACTGAATGGGCTGATCCCGCCGACGGCCGCGTCCGGGGCGACCGTGATACCAAGGATGACAAGGACCGTGAGCAGCACCGCGAGCCCGCCGCTTGCGATGTGATACGGCCTGACCAGGCGCAGGAACGGGCCCCGGCCGAACAGGAGGATGTCCATCACGGCGAGGATCACCACGTTGAACAGGTTGCTGCCGAGCGCGTTTCCCAGGGCGATCGTCGGCACGTCGATCGCCGCGCCGGTCACCGTGGTCGTCAGCTCAGGGATCGAGGTGATCGTGGCGAGGAAGAGGAGCCCGATCCACCCCTGTCCGATCCCCGTGTGCTTACCCAACGCCTCTCCGAAGGTCGCGAGTTTGACCCCCGCGAGGACGATGGCGAGGGAGGCGAGAAGGAAGGTGATCCATTGGATGGTCATTCGATCCTCAAGTCTCGAAGGCGGGCGGTCGGCTAGCCGATCTTGCCGACCCGGCGTGCGTGGCGCCCCCCCTCAAACGGCGCGGCAAGCCATGTCTCCACGACCTTACGCGCCATATCCCGTCCGATAATCCGTGCCCCGAGGCACAGGATGTTGGCATCGTTGTGGCGTCGACTGAGCTCGGCGGAGTACGGCTCCCCACAGCTCGCGGCGCGAATTCCCGGGGCCTTGCCGGCGGCCATCGCCATCCCGATCCCCGTCCCGCAGATCAGGATGCCGCGCTCCGCCTCTCCTGCTACGACGAGACGGGCGACCTCATGGGCGATGTCCGGATAGTCCACCGGCTCCGTCGAGTCGGTCCCCACGTCGATGACTTCGTGGCCGGAAAGGACGGACTCGACGAGCACGCGCTTCATGTCCGGGCCGGTGTGATCGCACCCGATCGCGATCTTCACCCTACACCTTCTTGATCAGCCACTTGATCATGTCCCCGTACATCTTGAGCCGGTCGCGCAGTCCCTTCCCGAACCCCCTCTTCTCCTCCTTCAGGATGTGGGTCACCCCGCTGAGTTTCACCTTCTCTGTTCTCCAGCCCTCTTTGGCCGCGAGCTTCGAGAGGGCGATCT
>CAZBWD010000045.1:0-11531 GCA_964495585.1 uncultured Thermotogae bacterium | reverse complement strand
ACGTGGCCTACCGCGCCTGCCCCCACACCGGTGCGGTGATCCGGCACGCCAACCCCGCCAGCCCCGAAGAGGTGTTCACCACCGTCTTCGGCGCGGAGGAGAACTGGCCGCAGGAGCAGTCGACCTGCAGCGGACACGCCCTCTGCCTGCCGCGTTACCTCGACGTCCTCACGCCGCTGTCCGACGTGATCACCGTGGACTACGTCATCCCCGGTTGCCCGCCGCCCAGGGAGATCGTGAGCCGGTTCTTCGCCGCGCTCGTTTCGGGTGAGCTGCCGGACACCGGGACGGTGTTCGCCGCGGAGAAGAACCTCTGCGACGAGTGCCCGCGGGAACGAAAGCAGGAACGGATCTCGCGGATCTACCGGCCGCACGAGATCGAGGCCGACCCGGAGCGGTGCCTGCTCGATCAGGGGATCCTGTGCATGGGCCCGGCGACGCGCGGCGGCTGCGACGCGGCCTGCCCGCGGGCGAACATGCCGTGCACGGGATGCGCCGGACCGACGGCGAACATCACCGATCAAGGCGCGGCGATGCTGAACACGCTCGCCTCCCTCGTTGGGACCGGGGAGGAGGGGGAGGAGCAGCTCGCCGCCGAGGACGAGATCCTCGCCCAGGTCCGCGACGTGACGGGGACCTTCTACCGGTTCGGGCTCGCGACTTCGGCCTTCAAAGGACGCTACGATGACCAAAGAGATTAGGCACATCGCCATCGATCCGATCACCCGCCTGGAGGGGCACGGCCGGATCGAGCTCTTCCTCGACGAGAACGGGGAACTCGCTGATGCCTTCTTCCAGATCCCCGAACTGCGCGGTTTCGAGCGCTTCTGCCAGGGACGCAACGGGGAGGACATGCCGCAGATCACCGAGCGGATCTGCGGGGTCTGTCCCGAGGCCCATCACCTCGCTTCGGTCAAGGCGCTCGATGACTGCTACGGCGTGACGCCGCCGCCGCGGGCCCGCAAGCTGCGCGAACTCCTGTACGACGCCTACATCTTCTCCGACCACCTCCTGCACTTCTACTACCTCGCCGGTCCGGACTTCCTCGTGGGGCCGTACGCCCCGCCCGGGGAACGGAACATCCTGGGAGTCATCGGGAAGGTCGGCGTCGAGCTGGGCAAGGAAGTGATCAAGCACCGCTCCTATGGGCAGCGAATCATCGAGACCGTCGGCGGCCGGTCGATCCATCCGGTGACCGGGCTGCCCGGCGGGCAGTCGAAAGGGATCACGCCGCAGGAGCAGGAGAAGATCGTGGAGATGGCGTCCTCGTGCGTCGAGTTCGCCAGGGCGACGCTCTCCCTGTTCAAGGAGACCTTCCTGGGCGAGGAGACCTACCGGCGGTTTGTCAAGGACGAGGCGCAGGTCCTGCCGACCTACTACATGGGGCTCGTGGGGCCCGAAGGCGAGCTTGAGTTCTACGACGGGGCCGTGCGCGTCGTCGCTCCCGACGGGAGGGAGTTCGCCCGCGCGGGCCACCGCGAGGTCCTCTCCCTGATCGCGGAACGCAGCGAACCGTGGACCTACGTGAAGATCCCCTACCTCAAGGAGGTCGGGTGGACCGGGTTTGAGGCCGGGCCGCAGAGCGGGATCTACCGGGTCGGGCCGCTCGCCCGGCTGAACGTGTGCGAGAAGGTCGGCACGCCGGCGGCCCAGGAGGAGTACGAGGGGTATCTCGAGTACTTCGGCGGCGCCCCGGTGCACGCGACGTTCGCCTATCACTGGGCGCGGCTCGTGGAGATGCTCGCCGCCTCTGAGCAGCTGCTCACCCTGGCGAGCGACCCGGAGCTCACGTCCGGCGCGCTACGCGCACCGCTCAACGCCCCCGGAGAAGGGGTCGGCGTGATCGAGGCGGCGCGTGGCACCCTGATCCACCACTACGACCTCGACGGGGAAGGCCTGGTGCGGTCGCTCAACCTGATCGTGGCGACCACGCACAACGTCGGGGGGATCTCCCTGTCGATCAAGGACATGGCGCGCGCGGTCGTGCACGAGGGCAAGGTCGACGAGGGGATCCTGAACCTCGTGGAGATGAGCTTCCGCAACTACGACCCGTGCCTGGCCTGCGCCACCCACGCTCTGCCCGGGCAGATGCCGCTCATCGTGTCCGTGCGGGACGCGCAGGGCCGCGTGGTGGAAAGGATCGAGCGATGAAAAGACGGCTGATCGCCGGCTGGGGCAACCCACTGGTCGGCGACGACGGGTTCGGATGGCGCACGATCGAGATCCTTTCGACCCTGTTCGCAGACCGAGAAGACCTTGACCTCGTGCAAACGTCCACCTCGGCGATGCGCCTGGTGGAACGGTTCCTCGACTACGAGAAGGTGATCCTGATCGATGCGGCGGTGACCGGCGAGCCGGTGGGAACCATCGTCCGCACCGAGCTGTCCCCGACCGCTGTTGATGGCGAAGGTCGCGGCGGGCATGACGAGCCGTTCCTCGCCGCCCTGCGGCGCGGTCGGGAGCTGGGAGCGGAGCGTTTCCCGCGCGAGGTGGTGCTCTACCGGTGCACCATCGAGCTGGAGGCGCAGTGGAAGGACACGTTGAGCCCGCCGGTGGAGGCCGCGGCGCGGGCGGTGGCGCACCGCGTCCGCCAGGAGATCGAGGAGGGGGTCGCCGTTGGTTAGGAAACGCTTGACGCCGATCGAGAACCTCCGCGAGAAGGTGGAGGAGCTGTCGGGACAGAATGTCTTTTCCTGCTATCAGTGCGGGATGTGTTCGTCTGGGTGTCCACTGGCCGAGGAGATGGACCTGCTTCCCAACCAGGTGATCCGCGCGCTGCAGTTCGACGACTGGACGGTGATGGAGCAAAACGCGATGTGGGTCTGCGCAAGCTGTCTGGCGTGTGAGGTCCGCTGCCCGAAGGGGATCGACCTCGCCGCCCTGATGGAGGCGATGCGGCAGCTGTACCTGCGCAAGACCCTCGACCACGTGTCGATCGACGGGCTGAGCCCGCAGGAGATCGCCCGCCTGCCGCAGATCGCCTTGGTCGCGAGCCTACGCAAGAAGACGGGGTGAGAGAAGAATGGACGGGATCGCCTACTTCCCGGGATGCAGCCTGAAGGACACGGCGAAGGGCTTCGAGTCCTCCGCCGTGGCGGTGATGGAGGCGCTCGGGCTTCCGCTCGTCGAACTGGACCGCTGGAATTGCTGCGGGACCGTCTACTCGCTGACCACCGACGACCTGATGCACCAGCTCGCGTCGCTGCGGGATCTCATCCGCGCGCAGGAGATGGGCGAGACGCAGCTCGTGGCCGCCTGCGCGATGTGCTACAACACGCTCAAGCGGGTCAGCCTGCACGTCAGCCGTGACCAGGACGCGCTGGACAAGATGAACGCCTTCCTGAACAAGGAAGTCGACTATGAGGGCAAGGTCGAGGTCCGCCACCTGCTCGAGATCCTCCGCGATCGGATCGGGTGGGAGAAGGTCTCCGAGCGCGTGATCCGGCCGCTCGACGGTCTGACAGTCGCCCCCTACTACGGGTGCACGCTTGTGCGGCCGCGCGAGGCGGGGATCGACGACCCGGACGCCCCAACCGTGATGAAGGACCTCGTCGAGTCGCTGGGGGCGACCGCCGTCGGGTTCCCGTTCGCCACGGAGTGCTGCGGCTCCTATCAGGTGGTCGACCGCCGTGACCTGGTGATCGAGCGGTCCGACCGCATCGTGCGCTTGGCGCGGCGCGCGGGCGCCCAGGTAATCGTCACCTCCTGCCCGCTCTGCCAGCACAACCTCGATCAGGCGCAGCAGGAGCTGACCGACGGCGAGACGATCCCGGTCCTTTACTTCACTCAAGTGATGGCGGCGGCGTTCGGCGTGGAGGCGGGGGAGCTCCCCGCGGCGGTCACGCAGTACACCGCGGCGGCGGGCGAGACCGGAAGGGGGAGATAGGAGAGATGGAAGACAACAAGAGCGTCCAGCTGTTCATCATGGGCAAGGCGTACGAGGTCCCCGCGGGACTCACGATCATGGATGCGATGGAGCATGCCGGGTACCGGTTCGTCCGCGGGGCCGGGTGCCGGTCCGGGTTCTGCGGCGCCTGCGCTACGGTCTACCGCAAGGCCGGCGAGTACCGGCTCGAGTTCGCCCTCGCCTGTCAGGAGATGGTGCAGGACGGGATGTACTTGACGCAGCTCCCGTTCACCCCCGCCCCGCGCGCCGACTACGCGCTCGAGGAGATGACCCCCGAGGGGAACGTCCTCTTGCAGTACTACCCGGAGGTCGCTCGCTGCGTCTCCTGCAACACCTGTACGAAGTCCTGCCCGCAGGACATCGAGGTGATGGACTACATCCAGGCCGCGCTGCGCGGCGACGTGGCGAAGACCGCGGAGCTGTCGTTCGATTGTATTCAGTGCGGCCTGTGTACGATGCGCTGCCCCGTGGACATCAAGCACTATCATGTGGCGCAGATGGCGCGGCGGCTGTACGGCCGCTACCTCTCCCCGGTTCCCACGCACCTCACGCAGCGGCTCGCGGAGATCGAGGCCGGCCGGTTCGACGGTGAGATCCGGGAGATGATGCAGATGAGCCTGGATGACTTGAAGGAGCGCTACGCCAAGCGCACGATCGAGGAGGAGTCCGAGTGACCACTGAACAACTGAGCCGCGGCTACCCTGACTACATGCGGGAGTCGATCGAGGAGGTCGCCGCGAGCCGGGCCAAGCGGCTGAAGGCGGGCCCCCCCGCGCCGATGAGCGCCGCGGCGCGCGAGGAGATCCTCGAGCGGTTCCATCCCGACTACAAGGGTGAGAAGAAGCGCGCGGTGAAGGTCGGCCCCTCGGCGGGCGAGCTGATGCCGCACGAGGTCGTCGATCTGCTCGAGGCGCATCCCCTCGTCGATCCGGCGTCGATCGACCTCTCCCATCCGGATAAGGCCGTGCAGGTCCTGATCCTCGGCGGTGGCGGGGCGGGAAGCGTCGCCGCCCTGTTCGCCCACGAGGAGGGGATTCCCACCGACGAGATCCTCATCACGACGAAGCTGCGGCACGGGGACTGCAACTCGATCATGGCCCAGGGCGGCATCCAGGCCGCTGACCGGCCGGAGGACTCCCCGGCGGTCCACTACCTCGACGTGCTCGGGGGCGGCCACTACACGAACAAGCCGCAGCTCGTGCAGGGACTGGTGAACGACGCACCGATGATCATCGACTGGCATGAGCGGCTCGGGGTGATGTATGACAAGGTCGACGGGTCGTACCTCGAGGCGCACGGCGGGGGGACCTCCCGGATGCGGATGCACTCGGCCAAGGACTATACGGGAATGGAGATCATGCGCGTCCTGCGTGACGAGGTGAGAAACCTCGGGATCCCGGTCCTCGAGTTCTCCCCTGCGGTGGAGCTTCTGCTCGACGGGAACGGGCACGCCGCCGGCGCGGTCCTCTATAACCTGGAGACCGAGGAGTACCTCGTCGTCAAGGCGAGCGCCGTCGTGCTGGCGACCGGCGGGTTCGGGCGGCTGCACATCCAGGGCTTCCCGACGACGAACCACTACGGGGCGACCGCCGACGGCCGCGTCCTCGCCTACCGCGCCGGGGCCCGGCTGATCGACATGGACTCGGTCCAGTATCACCCTACGGGGGTGGCCTATCCCGCGGCGATCCTCGGCCAGCTGGCGACGGAGAAGCTGCGCAACCAGGGGGCCGTCCCGGTCAACGCGGCCGGCGAGGCGTTCGTGTACCCGCTCGAACCGCGGGACGTCGAGGCCGCGGCGATCATCCGCGAGTGCTACGAGCGCGACAACGGGGTCACGACCCCGAGCGGGGTGCGCGGCGTGTGGCTCGACACCCCGATGATCGAGGCGATCCACGGCAAGGGGACGATCAAGAAGCGGCTCGCCGCGATGTGGATGATGTGGAACCGTCATGACATCGATATCACCGTCGACCCGGCGCTCGTCTTCCCCACGCTTCACTACCAGAACGGCGGCATCGAGATCGACGCGTTCGGCGCGACCGAGATCCCGGGCCTCTTCGCCGGTGGGGAGTGCGAGGGCGGCGTGCACGGGAAGAACCGGCTGATGGGGAATTCCCTCCTCGACTACAACGTGTTCGGCCGGCGCGCCGGGATCTTGGCGGCCCACTGGGCGAAGGAGCACGCGGCCGGCGCGCCCTCACTGGCGCATGTGACCGCCTACGAGGCGGCGCTCGCGAAGGCGAAGATCAAGACGGGCCGTAAGGCGCCGCTCATCCTGCCCGACTACCGAAGCGAAGCGGTCCGCGCCCGTGCGCTGCGGATCCTTTAGGGGGAAGACGATGGCGGAGGTACTCACCAAGCGATGGAGGACGCAGCGCGGCTACCTGTACGTGCAGGACGACGAGTGCAAGGGGTGTGGGTTCTGCGTTGAGTTCTGCCCGCGGCAGGCGCTCGAGCGTTCGGACCAGTTCAACGCCAAGGGGTACTACCCGCCGCGGCTCGCGAATCCGCAGAACTGCATCAACTGCACGTTCTGCCAGCTGATCTGCCCGGACTTCGCGATCTGGAGCATCCGGGACCCGGATGAGGAACAGCCCTCGGCCGGGGATCCGGTGGCGGCCACGCCGGGGAAGGAGGGCACCGATGGCAAGCGATAAGCGCGTGCTCAAGGGCGCGCACTTCATGAACGGCGACGAGGCCTGTGCCGAGGGCGCGATCGCCGCGGGGTGCCGCCTGTTCGCCGGCTACCCGATCACCCCTCAGTCGGAGATCGCCGAGCGGATGTCGCGCCGCCTGCCGCAGGTCGGAGGGGTGTTCATCCAGATGGAGGATGAGATCTCGTCGATCGCCACGGTCCTCGGCGGAGCCTGGGGCGGGATGAAGGCGATGACCGCCACGTCCGGCCCGGGGTTCTCGCTGATGATGGAGAACCTCGGCCTGGGAATGATGACCGAGACCCCATGCGTCCTTGTCAACATTCAGCGCGGCGGGCCGAGCACCGGCCTTCCAACGCTCGTCGGACAGGGCGACATGATGCAGGCGCGGTTCGGTTCGCACGGCGATTACGGGGTGATCGCCCTCTCACCGTCCTCGCCGCAGGAGGTGTTCGAGCTGACCGCGCACGCGTTCAACCTTGCGGAGACCTACCGGCTTCCGGTCCTCGTGATGTCCGATGAGGTCGTCGGCCACATGTACGAGCGGGTGAACATCGACCCGGAGACGATCCGGATCGTCGAGCGGCGCGTGCCAAACAAGCCCCCGCAGGAGTTCCTGCTCTACGAGCCGGGCCCGGACCTCGTGCCGCAGGGGATGCCGGCGTTCGGCGACGGGTATCGCGTGCATGTCACCGGGCTGACGCACGACGAGCGGGGCTACCCGGTCCTCGACGCACCGACCCAGGAGCGGCTCGTCACCCGCCTCAAGGAGAAGATCGCCCGCAACGCGGAGAGGATCATCATCCTGGAGGAACGCGATCTCGAGGACGCGGAGGTCGTCATCGTGACCTACGGGATCTCGGCCCGGACGTCGCTCGGGGCGATGCAGCTCGCGCGGCAGAAGGGGCTGCGTGTCGGGATGCTGCGGCTGGTCACGGTGTGGCCGTTCCCCGAGGAGCGGGTGTTGGAGCTCGCCGGCCGCGTCGCCGGGTTCGTCGTCCCGGAGATCAACCTCGGCCAGGTCGTGCTCGAGGTGGAGCGGTCGGCGCACGGGAAGGCCGCCGTACGTGGGGTGCCGCACGCCGGCGGGGACATCCACCGCCCCGAACAGATCCTGGCCGCGATCGAGGAGGTGCTCAACCATGCCGCTTAAGACGAAGACCCCGCCTGTGCCGGAGATCCTCGAAGCGCAGGTCCATCCGATGGAGCGCTTCCTGCGCGCCGATCGGCTGCCGCACATCTGGTGCTCGGGCTGCGGCTTGGGCACGGCGCTGTCGTGCTTCACGTACGCCCTGGACGAGTTGGGCCTGCGAGAGCAGGATGTCGGAATCGTCTCGGGGATCGGCTGCACCGGTCGCATCGCGGGTTACGTGAACCTCGATTCCTACCACACGACGCATGGGCGGGCGATTCCATTTGCGACCGGGCTCAAGATTGCTCAGCCGAAGAAGAAGGTTGTGGTGTTCAGCGGTGACGGGGATCTGTTCGCCATCGGCGGAAACCACTTCATCCACGCCGCCCGGCGCAACATCGACCTCACCGTCCTGTGCGTGAACAACTTCAACTACGGGATGACCGGCGGCCAGTTCGGTCCGACCACCCCGCTCGCCGCCTACGGCACGACCGCCCCCTACGGGAACTACGAGAACCCGTTCAACCTCCCGTACCTTGCGGCGTCCTCCGGCGCGGTCTACGTCGCCCGCTGGACGACCCTCGACGCGCGCCGACTGAAGGAGGCGATGGTCGAGGCGATCGAGAAGCCCGGCTTCACCTTTGTGGAGATCCTCTCCCCGTGCCCCACCAACTACGGGCGGTGCAACGGCCTGGGCGAAGGGCTGGATGAGCTGCGCTACTACGCGCAGAAGTCGGTGATCCGTCACGGCGCCGATCCCAAGGACGCCGACCTCACGTTGGGAAGCGAGATCGTGGTGGGGAAGTTCGTGGAGCTCGACCGCCCCACGTTCTTGGAGGTCTACGAGGAGAAGATCCTCAAACGCGCCGCGCAGTGATCGAGGGGAAGGAGGAAGCCGTGCAGGATGAACGCGTGAAGGAACAGCTGGTGGCGGCGCTCGGGCAGGCGGCGACCATCCTTCCGGGCGATGTGGTCGCCGCGCTCAAGGCGGCCCGGCGGGTCGAGGCCTCGGAGCTCGCTTCGGCCCAGCTCGATGCGATCCTCCGGAACATCGAGATCGCGCGGGAGGGAAGCGTCCCGATCTGCCAGGACACTGGCGTGCAGACGTTCTTCGTCGAGGCGGGGGTCCGAAGCCCGTACCTCGCGCGGCTGCCCGATCTGATTGCCCGGGCCGTCGCCGAGGCGACCGCGGCGGTGCCGCTTCGGCCGAACACCGTCCACCCGTTCACCGGGGAGAACCCCGGGAACAACCTCGGACGGTTCATGCCCTACATCAACTGGGAGCTCGTGCCTGGGGATGAGGTGACGATCGTGCTGCTTCCCAAGGGGGGCGGCAGCGAGAACATGAGCACCCTCAAGATGCTCCTTCCCGGGGTGGGACTGAAGGGGATCAAGAAGGCGGTCGTCGACCATGTGATCTCCTGCGGCGGCAAGCCGTGCCCGCCGACGGTTGTCGGCGTGGGGATCGGCGGCGGGGCGGACATCGCGCTCAAGCTCGGCAAGCGTGCGATCCTCCGCGAGCTCGGAAGCTCCCACCCCGAATCCGAGGTCGCGGCCCTAGAGTCCGAGCTGCTCGAGCTCATCAACATGAGCGGCGTCGGGCCGATGGGGGTCGGCGGCACGACCACCTCCCTCGCGGTGCATGTCGAGTACGCGTACCGCCATCCGGCTTCGCTCCCCCTGGGGATCCTGATCCAGTGCTGGGCGGACCGACGGGCGCGCGTCCGGCTGTCCGCGGACGGCGCGGTGGAGGTGAGCTAGCGATGGAGAAACAGATCAAGCTTCCGATCAGCGAGAGGGACGCGCGGAGCCTCCGCAGGGGGGACATCCTCTACGTCACCGGGAAGATCTTCACGGCCCGCGATGAGGCACATCACCTGATGCTCGACCGGCGGGAGAATGGGGAGGAGATCCCGTTCCATCCCGAAGAGATGGCGCTCTTCCACTGTGGTCCCGTGATGAAGCAGGAGCCGCAAGGCTGGCGCGTGATCGCCGCCGGCCCGACGACGAGCATCCGCATGGAGCTGTTCGAGGACCATTTCCTCTCCGCCTTCAAGACGCGGATCGTCATCGGCAAGGGCGGCATGGGAGACCGCACGCAGACGGCGCTCGAGACGGAGGGCGCGATCTACGCGCACTACACCGGCGGGGCCGGGGCGCTCGCCGCTGGCGCGGTGAGCCGCGTCGATCAGGTGTTCTGGCTTCAGGAGCTCGGCATGCCGGAGGCGGTGTGGGTCTTCGAGGTGGAGCGCTTCGGCCCGCTTCTCGTCACCATGGACAGCGTCGGCGGAAACCTCTACAAGGAACTGGACAAGACGGTCTCCCGCAACCGGGAACGGATCGACGCGCGCATCGGCGCCTGATCCCAAGGCAGAAAGAAGGAGGCGCTATCGTGGCACAGGACAGGGACCTCACCGTAGAGGAGCGGCTGGCGCGGGCGAAGATCCCCGGGAAGAGGGCGCCGAGCTGGCACGCCTTCTACCGCGGGAAGGTGGAGACGGCGCTCAAGTGTGCGGTCACGAGCTTCGATGATTTCGGCGTCTGGTACACCCCCGGCGTGGCGGTGCCGTGCCGGGAGATCGAGGCGGACCCCGGCAAGGTGTTCGAGTACACGAACAAGGCGAACGCGGTGGCGGTCGTCTCCGATGGGTCGCGCGTCCTTGGACTGGGGAACATCGGCCCGCTGGCCGGTCTTCCGGTGATGGAAGGCAAGTCGCTCCTGTTCAAGTACCTCGGTGGGGTGGGCGCCTTCCCGATCATGCTCGACACGGAGGATCCAGACGAGATCATCCAGGCGGTGAAGTGGATCGCCCCGGGGTTCGGCGGGGTGAACCTCGAGGACTTCGCGAATCCGAAGTGCTTCTACATCCTCGACCGGCTGCGCGAGGAGCTCGACATCCCGGTGTGGCACGACGACCAGCAGGGGACCGCCTCGATCACGCTGGCCGGCGTGATCAACGGCCTCAATGTCGTCGGCAAGTCGATGAACGCCGCGACGTATGCGGTGGTCGGCGCAGGCGCGGCGAACATCGCCTTCGTTCGGGTCCTGCTCAGTGCAGGGGTCCCAGCAGGGAACGTGATCCTCGTCGACAGCAAAGGGATCCTCCATCCCGGGCGTGAGGACCTGGAGCGTGCCAAGGATGAGAACCCCTACAAGTGGCGATACGCCTGCGAGACGAACGCGGAGGGCCGTACCGGCGGGATGAAGGAGGCGATCGCGGGGACAGACGTCCTGATTGCTGCATCGAAGCCGGGTCCCGAGACGATCAAGAAGGAGTGGTTGCGGGGGATGAACAGGGACGCGATCGGGTTCTTCATGGCGAACCCCGTCCCCGAGATCTGGCCGTGGGAAGCGCGCGAAGCCGGGCTACGGATCGTCGGGACCGGCCGGTCGGACTTCCCGAATCAGGTCAACAACTCGATCGGCTTCCCCGGGATCTTCCGCGGCACGCTCGATGTCTTTGCCAAGACGATCACCGACGAGATGGCGATCGCCGCGGCATATGCCATCGCGAAAACGGCGCAGGACAACGGGCTGCATGAGGAGTACATCGTCCCCACGATGATGGAGACCGAGGTGTTCATCAACGAAGCCGTCGCCGTGGGGCTGAAGGCGATCGGGCAGGGGCTCGCCCGCCGCGTCCTCTCCGAGGCACAGCTGCGGCAGGAGGCGGAGCAGAAGATCCGCCACGCGCAGGCCGAGACGCGACTCCTGATGGAGGCCGGACACATCGCTCCGCCACCCGTGACGCCGGGTGCCTAGTGTCGCGTCGCCTTAGTGGATGGACAAGAAGAAAGGGACGTGGTATGCTGAGGCATGTCTGGACGAGCGATTCCC